>NZ_JBEXPH010000042.1:0-50140 GCF_040611955.1 Streptomyces sp. NPDC006510
GCGTACAGCGCCCCGTGCCGCAGCACCACGGAACCGCCCATCGAGAAGCCGACGGTCATCGTCCGCCCGCCCGCTGTCCGTCGCGCCTCCGTCGGTCCTCGGCCCCGTCCTGGTCGGCGCCGGTGTCGTGGCCGGCAGGCTCGCGGCGCCGGTCACGCGGTGGCCCCGGCACGCCACGCGGACAGACGTCCGGTGACCCATTCAGCAACCGGATGGATCCCGCCGGCCGAGGTGAGGCTGGTGAAGGCGACCGGCAGCGCACCGCGCTGTTTGTTCGCGTCGGCAGCCATGGTGTCCAGGTCGGCCCCGACGTGCGGCGCGAGGTCGGTTTTGTTGATCACGAGGAGGTCGGCGGTGGTGATGCCGGGGCCGCCCTTGCGCGGGATGTCGTCGCCGCTGGCGACATCGATCACGAAGACCTGAGTGTCGACAAGTCCCCGCGAGAAGGTGGCGGTGAGGTTGTCCCCTCCGGATTCGATGAGGATCAGGTCGAGAGACGGCAGCGTCTCCTCCAGTTGCTCGACTGCTTCCAGGTTGGCGGAGATGTCGTCGCGGATCGCGGTGTGCGGGCAGGCGCCGGTCTCCACGGCGGTGATCCGTTCCGGTGGCAGCACGGCTTGGCGGCGCAGGAACTCGGCGTCCTCGCGGGTGTAGATGTCGTTGGTGACGACGGCGATGGACCACCGGTCCCGCAGCGCCCGGCACAGCGCGGCGACGGTGGCTGTCTTGCCCGAGCCGACGGGCCCGCCGAGTCCGATCCGCAGCGCGCGGCGGCTGCCGTCGGGGTGCAGTGCATCGGCGCTGTGGGTGTGGCGGTGGGGCATGGTCGTGGGATGGTCGAGATGCACGGCGACTCCAAGCGGGCAGAGGCGGGTCAGGAAGCGAAGAGACGGACGTTCCAGGCGGCGTGTTGCTCGCCGGTGATGTCCAGCAGCGGAGCAGAGGCGGCGGGCAGCACACCGACGCCCTCAGCGGTGATGCGATCTGCCGCGTCGGCTGCGGTCCGGGCGACGTCGTCGAGTTCGTCGGCGAGCCGCGCCAGAAGGGCGGTCGCGTGGAACGGGTCGAGGCTCAGCAGCCGTACCGCCGCGGTCGCCGGTCCGCCGACACTTTCGTAGGCGGCACACTGCGCGGCGTCGAACGGGGTGAGTCCGGCGGCGCGGGCCGCGATGCCGAGGACGATGGGTTGGTGGGCTCCTTGCGGCCGGTCGCGGGCGAGCTGGTCGAGGTCGGGCGAGGGCCAGGTGGCGCGCGCGGCCCGCAGCATCTGCCGGCCGAGCCTGCGGGCGACCTGGCGCAGTGCCGGGGCGGGTGTACGGGCGTCGGCGGCCTCGTCGAGCATTTGGGGGTCGTATCCGGTGGCCGCAGCGGCGGCGAGCCCGGCTGCGGTCAGTCCGGCGGTGTGCAGACGCCCTTGGCAGAATGCCTCCAGACTCGCGGTGTCGTACACACGGTGAGAGGCGACCGCTGCCTCCACGCCGCCGGAGTGCGCGTGCCCACCGGCGGGAAAGCGGCCATCGGCCAGGACGAGCAGGGCAGCACGGCTCATGAGGCAGCGGCCTGCCTTTCACGGGGACGGGCCGACCCGGTCGACGTGGCTGGCCGGGCCGGCACAGGGATCAGAATCAGAACAGGAAGTACCGCTGTGTCATGGGCAGTTCGGTGGCGTAGTGCCGCCCGATCAGCTGCCCGTCCACCTCGGTGCGGACGTCGGAGGTGGTGGCGCCGCCGATGGTGACCTCGAAGGTGTCGGGGTCGACAGCGATCTCCGGCAGGCCGTTGTTGTGCACCATGTCGGTCTTGGCCACCTCACGGGTGGACTTGATCGCGTGCAGCGGTTTGAGCAGGCCGATCCGTGACAGTTCGCCGCCGACGGCCGGCTCGGAGACGAAGTTGAGGGAGTTGGCCTTCGGGGACCGGCCACTGAACCCCCATACCGGACGCGGCAGAAACGGCTGCGGCGTCGGAATGGAGGCGTTGGCGTCACCGATCTGCGCGTAGGCGATCTGGCCGCCTTTGATGACCATGTGCGGCTTGACCCCGAAGAACTTCGGCTCCCACAGCACCAGGTCCGCCAGTTTTCCGGTCTCGATCGAGCCGACCTGGTCATCGATGCCGTGGGTGATGGCCGGGTTGATCGTGTACTTGGCGATGTAGCGGCGGGCCCGGAAATTGTCTTCCTTGGCGTCGTCCTCGCGCAGGTGCCCGTAGCGGGACTTCATCATGTGCGCGGTCTGCCAGGTCCGCATGATCATCTCGCCGATGCGTCCCATGGCCTGTGCGTCGGAGGACATCATCGAGATGGCGCCCATGTCGTGCAGCAGGTCCTCGGCGGCCATGGTGGAGGGCCGGATCCGTGAGTCGGCGAACGCCTTGTCTGCCTCGATCTCGGGATTGAGATGGTGGCAGACGATCATCATGTCCATGTGCTCCCTGACGGTGTTGACCGTCAGAGGCCGCGTCGGGTTCGTCGACGCGGGCAGCACGTTCGGCTTGCCCACGAGACTGATCATGTCAGGGGCGTGACCGCCGCCGGCACCTTCGACGTGGAAGACATGCAGGCTGCGGTACTTGGCATCCTTCGTCCCGCGGTTTTCCTTGGTCGCGGCGAGGGTGTGGTGCACGAACCCGGACTCGTTCAGCGAGTCGGCGTGCAGGGCGACCTGGACGCCGGTCTCGTCGCACACGCTCAGCGCGGCGTCGATGACCGCAGGCGTGGCACCCCAATCCTCGTGGATCTTGAAGCCGAGCGCGCCGGCGGCGACCTGGTCGAGCAGCGCCTTCCGTGACACCGTGCTGCCCTTGGCCAGCAGACCGATGTTGACCGGATAGGCATCCAGCGCCTCGAACGTCCGTTGGATGTGCCATTTGCCGGGAGTCACGGTGGTGGCCGTACTGCCCTCGGCGGGCCCGGTGCCGCCGCCGATCAGCGTGGTCACGCCCGAGGCGAGTGCTTCGTGGATCTGTTCGGGGCACAGGAAGTGCACGTGGGTGTCGACGCCGCCCGCGGTCAGGATCCGCCCGTTGCCGGAGATCACCTCGGTCTCGGGCCCGACGACGAAGTCAGATGCACGCCTGTCGCCGTTGGGTCTCGGTGACATCGTCTCGGGGTTGTACGCCTTGCCGATCGCCTGGACCCGCCCGTCGCGCAGACCAACGTCGGCCTTCACCACGCCCCAGTGGTCCAGGACCAGCGCACCGGTGATCACCGTGTCCACCGGCTTGCGGGGGTCGTCGCGGGGGATGTGTGACTGGCCCATCGACTCGCGGATCACCTTGCCGCCACCGAAGACCATTTCATCGCCGCTGCGGCCGGGACCGCCGCACCAGTCCGCCTCGATCCTGAGAACGAGGTTGGTATCGGCAAGCCGGACCCGGTCACCGGCAGTAGGACCGTAGAGGTCGGCGTAGTCGGACCGTGTCAGCAGGCCCGGAGTCTTCTCAGCCTCGCTGATCATCGAGGTGCATCTCCTCATCGCTCTTGTCGGCCTGGAGTCCCCTGACGATGCGGTCCCCCGCGACGGGCACCAGTTGCACAGTGCGCTCGTCGCCGGGCTCGAATCGCTCCGACGTCCCGGACGGAATGTGCAGCCGCTTACCGTGCGCTGCGTCGCGGTCGAACGCGAGGCCGTCGTTGACCTCCGCGAAGTGGTAGTGGGAGCCGACCTGGACCGGACGGTCCGAAGGATTGCTCACGAGCAGCCCCACCGGTTCCTGGTCCTCGTTGAACGCCACCGCGAACTCCTCGCCGTCGCGCAGCTCCAGCTTGCCCGGATGGACCTTCACATCCCCGTCCGCCTCGTCGAACGGATCGTGAATGGTCACCAGCTTCGTACCGTCCGGGAACGTAGCCTCGACCTGTACGTTGGCGATCATCTCCGGGACGCCCGCCATGACCTCGCTGCGCCTCAGCACATGGCGGCCGGATTCCATGACCTCGTCGACCGTCGCACCGTCCCGAGCCTCCTCGTACACGTGCGCCGTCAGCAGCGCCATGACCTCGGGATAGTTCAGCAGCAAACCTCGCTCACGGCGCCGTCGGGCAACATCCGCCGCCACATGGACCAGCAGACGCTCCTGCTCATGCGGAGTCAGGTGCATACAGTCCTCCTTCCTGCTCAACGCTTGTGCGGCGAAGACTCACGAGGACAACGTGACGGTGCAGGTGCGCCGGATGCCGCAGGCTGCTCACCGAGGGCGAGGCAGGAAAAGATGCGGGGAAGATCGTTACTGGCCCTGATCGAATGAAAATGAGGCACGGGAGGCACGGGGGCGCACACATCGGAGAACCCCCGAAGACATCGTTGCTTCGCACGGGACAAGTAGCGTGGGGGGGGCACCCGTGTGCCCGCCCCACTCGTGCCACGCCACGCCGCTGCGCGGAGGAGCCGTCCGTGGCATTACTCCCGTCGTACCCGCATACCAGCGCATGCTGTGGTGGTTGAGGTCCGCACGGCGTCGCTCGGTGAGCCTGTCGGCGCGTTTGCGGACGTTGTCGAGCCATGTGTGCCGAGCTTGACCGCCACGGGCTCCCTTCCGTGCCGTTCTGACGGCCGCCGGGACAGCCGCACCCGCTGCTCCCTCCAATTGCTAGGGCTGTGACCACGTAGGTTCGCCGAGTTTGTTGGTTATGGCGGTTGGATGTGCGGCGATGTTCGGTCCGACCACTGGGGACGCGTAAGTCTGGAGAGGGGAGGGAGGCGGTCGCGGATCGCTTGGTGCCGTGCTCGTTCCGTCTCAAGCAACCTTCGTGAACGCCGAGCGGTCTTGCCTGGTGTCGAGGTCGGGGCAGTGCCCGTGCCGACGGGTCGGCATATGGGCAGAAGACGACTTGCCGAGTGCCTGAGTGAGGGGCGAGATGACGAATCCGAACACCGTGGTGACGTGGGTCGACGCACGCGACAGATTGCCTCGGAGCGGACATCACCTCCCTGCCCACCGTCGGGGGCCGACTCTGTCCCGCCTGTCGGCTCGACCTGGCCACCCGCGAGGTTGTCGGCTACGCCATGGCCGACCACCACCGCGCCTCCCTGGTCGTCGACGCGCTGAAGATGGCTCACGGCCGGGGTGGCCTGCGACCCGGTTGCATCGCACACTCGGATCGCAGCAGCGAATGCACCTCGGTCGAATTCAGCTGTGAGATACATGAGTTGGGACCGAGGAAGAGTTGCGGCCGCACCGGGTCAGGCTTCGACAACGCCACTGCGGAGAGTTTCCGGGTTCTACTCAAAGAAGAGATCGGCACCCCTATCCGGCCGGACCGGGCCACCGCCCGCGCCGAGGTCTTCGCGTTCATCGAGACCTTCTGCAACCGCCGTCGTTTACGCAAACACAAGGTCCACGGCTACCTCGCCCCAGCCGAAACCCGACACCTGCATGAACACGCCTTGGCGGCATAAATGTCGAGGGATCGGCTAAATCCCGGCGGCAGCAGTCCAGGCGGTGCTGGCGGATCCAGGCCGCGGGCGTCGTATCGTCGGCCGCGAACAGTTCGTACAAGTAGCGAACCGACACCTGGTGGGCTGCAGCGATAATCGAGGGATTGAGGTGCGGGTCGGGGAGACTCTGCTGGCACGGGTCGCAGGCGGGCATGGTGGCCGTGGTCCCCTCGTAGGAGCGCTGGCGTGCCTCGACCCAGTCGTCGGCCACCGCGCGCGCCCACTGGTCGTGTAGGCCCGCAGTGCAGAGGCGATGATGCTGCCGAGCTCCGTCATTGCCGGGATGCCCAGCAGCTGGGCTCCGGTCAGCGCGGGGCTGGCGACGTCGGTCACTCACCGGCCCGGCGGGAGCGTGTCCTCCTGGCGGTGGTGTTTGGCCCACAGTGCCAGATGGTCGAGCCAGCGCTCCGGGCGGTTTCTTTCCACGTAGCGGCCAGGCCTTGTCGCCGCCCGTCAAAAGGGGCTTCCTCGGCATCGAGACCGCGAGCGCTCTCCTGCCGTACCCGGGTCGTCGCATCCGCTACCGATGCGGTACGAAGTCCGGTGTGAACGATCAGACTCAGCCCGCTACTGTTCGCGTGTTCATCGCGCTCGCCCCGCCCGACCACGCGAAGGAAGAACTGGCCCGGGAGCTGCGCCCCGCCTATGACACGCACCCTCACATGCGGTGGAACCGCATCGAGGACTGGCACATCACCCTGGCGTTCCTCGGGGAGCTCCCGGTTGGGACAGTTCCGCTCCTGCGCCCGCCCCTCGCCAACCTCGCGGCGGACCACCGGCCAATCTGTCTGGCGCTGCGTGGCAGCGGGAACTTCGACGACCGGGTGCTGTGGAGCGGAATCGAGGGAGACCTCGATGGGCTGCACATGCTCGCGGCCGATGTGCGTGCCGCCGTCAAGAACTGCGGTGTCGCCTTCGAGGATCGGCCCCTGCGCCCCCATCTGACGTTGGCTCGCGCCCGCCGAGGCGACCGATCCTCGGCAGGGGAAATCGCCGAAAGGCTCGCCGGATTCACCGGTCGTCGATGGTCCGCCGAACGTCTGCACCTGGTCGGCAGCAACGTCGGCCGCAGCCGAGGACCGATCCACTACCGCGACATCGAGGCCTGGGCCCTCGGCAACGGGAACCCCACCGGGGCTTGAACGAACCGACGGCGGCCTGGGGAGACGTGATCACCCCGACGTCTCTCTGAGCACGCTCGTGGTCACCAGGACGACGGAGGTGAGGTGCGGGTGACTACTGCAGGAAGCTGCCCGCTCTCGCCATCGCCAAAGCACTGGCCAAGGCGCCGAAGCTGAAGGTGCCACCGAAACGTGGTGCCGAGCTGACGCCGTTCAGGAAGCTGGGGCAGCCGGTGCTGGACCCCGATGATGGAGGTAGCGATGACCGCACCAACCCCGGCGACCGCGGAAAGTCCGGCTCTACCCCTGCCGGCTCGCGGCCCAGCAAGGGGACGAGCCCGGCTCCGGACACGGGCAAGGGCTCGGTGCCCGGCAAGGGCACCGGCACCGCTCCCGGCACCGGCAGCGGCCGCGACCCCCGGCACCGCTCCGGGCAAGGGCTCGGGCACCGCTCCGGGCTCGGGTTCGGCTCCCAGCACGGGTGCCGGCCGCCCGACTCCGGGTACGGCTCCGGGCCCGGGCACGGGTGCCGGCCGCCCGACTCCCGATACCGCTCCCAGCACCGGCAGGGGTACTCGTCCGACTCCCAGTACTGCTCCCGACACCAGCAGCGGTGCCGGCACCGGTGGCGGGTTCGATCGTGCGGCGGCGAGACACCACTGCTCTGCCCGTCCCGAAGGCCGGGAGGTGTGCATCTTCGACAGCGACGCCACGCTGTTGTGTCGACTGTCGCCTGCCGACGGGAGGACCAGGGCGCCGGACATCGATTGCGACCGGCTTCATCAGCTGCTCCTCGACGCACTCTCCGAAGGCACTGTCTCGTGGGGAACCTTCGTGGACCGGGTCGTGCCGCTGCCTGACGGCACCAGCTGCGTCCACTTCGGCGACGGCACGACAGAGGATTTCGACCTGGTCATCGGCGCTGGTTCTGGCTCAGGTTGTGTGATCCGCGCACTGTGAGTGACAGCTGAGCTCCCTCCGTTGTCTCGGAAAGTTGCCTCAAAACGAGCAGTGGCAAGAGAGATAGGGCCGACAGTTCGGGGCTGTGAATGAGATCTTGCTCCGGCCAGAGGAGTTGTTGTTCCCGTCGATCGCGGACGTCGCGGTGCTGTCTGTGGACGTGAACATCGCGATAGTGCGTGTTGATCTGCAGTGCACCGCCGCGGGTGCTTCGTGTCCGGGCTGCGGAGCGTGGTCCGCCCGGGTTCACAGCTCCTACCTGCGGTTTCCCGCTGATGTTCCGAGTGCGGGACGAAGAGTCGTACTCCAGCTGCGGGTCCGCCGGTTCACCTGCCGGAACGCCGAGTGCGGACGCCGCACGTTCGTCGAGCAGATACCCGGCCTGACCCGAAGGCATGGCCAGCGGACCGAGCGCCTGCGCTCGACCCTGGCCGCGATCGGTCTCGCTCTCGCGGGCCGGGCCGGCGCCCGCCTGGCCCGTGTCGTCGGGGCGCCGGTCAGCCGCAGCACCGTCCTGCGGCTGGTCGGCGCACTTCCCGAGCCGGATGTGCCCACTCCACGGGTGGTCGGCGTCGACGAGTACGCAACCCGCAAGGGCCGCCACTACGGCACTGTCCTCGTGGACGTCGAAACCCGCCGACCCGTCGACCTGCTGCCCGACCGGGAGTCATCGAGCCTGGCCGCGTGGCTGGCCCGGCGGCCCGGAGTCGAGGTGGTATGCCGGGACCGTGCGCCGTTCTTCGCCGAGGGAGCCAGCGCCGGTGCCCCGCAGGCCGTGCAGGTCGCGGACCGGTGGCACCTCTGGCACAACCTCAGCGAGGCCGCCGAGCGGAGTATCGTCCAGCACCGCCGCTGCCTGCGAGTTCTGGTGCCCGAGACACCTGAAACGACCGAGACGGAGCCCGAGCCGGCGGAGGAGTCCTCCGGCTCACCGTGGCCGACCGGCCACCGGTTCGCCGACCGAACCCGGACCATGCATGCCACGATCCATACCCTGGTCGAGGCAGGACACAGCCGTCGCGCGATCCAGCGGCATCTCGGCATGACCAGCCGAACCGTCAAACGGTACGCGGACGCCGCCAAGCCGGAAGACCTCTTCACCGGTCAGTGGCAGACCCGGCCCTCGGTCCTCGACGAGTACAAGACCCACCTCGACGACCGCTGGGACGAGGGCTGCACCAACGCCTGGAAACTGTGGGAAGAGATAGTCCCGCTCGGCTACAAGGGCAGCTACCAGCGCGTTCGCGCGTACCTCCGCCAGAAACGCACCTCGCCACGGCCCGTGACCGCCCGGCCGCCTTCGCCCCGGGCAGTCGCCGGATGGGTCCTCCGCCGTCCGGAAACCCTCTCCGAGACCGAACGCCTCAACTTGAAGAACGTCCGGGCCAACTGCCCCGAAATCGACGCACTCACCAGGCACGTCCGGTCCTTCGCGACCATGCTCACCGAGCGCCAGGGCGGGCGCCTGCCGGACTGGCTCGACGCCGTCAGGCAGGACGACCTCCCCAGCCTCCACGCGCTCGCCGCGGGCATCGACCGCGACCGTGAAGCCGTCATTGCCGGCCTCACCCTCCCCTGGAGCTCGGGCGTCGTCGAAGGCCATGTCAACCGGATCAAGATGCTCAAGCGCCAGATGTTCGGCCGAGCCGGCTTCGACCTCCTGCGCAAGCGAGTCCTGCTCGCACCATGACATGGGCTGTCTGCTCAGAGACCGAGCCGCACTGGCCTGGCTGGAACACCAGAGGTGATCAATGCCGTCAAAAGAGACGCAAGGTCGCGGGGGGAGAAGAGGTCGGCACCGGCATAAGAAGCGACTTCACGCGGGTGCCACCACTTCAGACCGCTGATGTTCTCCGCAGCAAGCTGCCCGTCGGACAGAGTCCCGCGCGGAGTGAACTTGGCGGTGCGCACGAGGAAGTAGTCGTTGACGACCCCGTCGTGGCCTGCGGCATGTCCAGGCGCCACGACTTCCTGGTGCCACACGTGCGGCGGATCGGTCCTGACCGATAGGCCCACTTCTTCCTGCAGTTCGCGGCGCAGTGCGGCAAGCGGTGTCTCGCCGGGCTCGATCCCTCCGCCGGGAGCTGCCCACACCACCGTTCCCGCTGGCTCTGGAATCGCGAACCGGCAGAGAAGGATGCGGTCGTCCTCGTCGAGGACCACTGCGCGGACTGAATGACGCAGGTTCACAGACGGCATCCGGACACGCTAACTGCCCGCGGCCAGGATGGTGCGATCGAACAGGTAGGCCGAGCCCAGTAGCTCACTGTCACCGACCACACAACCTGAGCCAGAACCTCGGCGCTGATGGCGCTTGGTCGAGCACCCGGCAGGCGCTCTCCGAGGCGGTTCCCGCCTATCTCGGCAGGACGTTCGTCGAGGCGGACATCAACGATGTGGAGGCTCGTCATCGCGGCGCCGGGCGCCTGATCGGCAGCGGCAGCATGGTGGCAGAGGCGGGCGCCAAGGCCTTGATGGCCCGGCGCCACAGCAATGGCCGCGTGCGCCTCCGCGCTGTATTTCGTGCACCGGAGAATTGGCACACCGCGCTCGACCTCGCAGATTCCGGGGTGGTGCTCGCCTGCCTGCTGAAGATGTACGACGGCTGGGACGAGAGGCTCCTCGACCTCCTTCGTATGAACGACGGCGGCTTCGTCAACCGTCCCCTGTACGCCCTGCCCGTCCGCATGTGGGCCCACGTCCCGGGCGTGACCCTGTTGGGGGATGCCGCCCATCTCGTGCCGTCGTTCGATGCCGGCGCCAATTTGGCCCTGCTGGACGGCGCAGACCTTGCCGAAGCGCTCGTTACCGAAGGCAGCATCGACGAAGCTGTGCGTGCCTACGAGGAGGCGATGTCGGAACGCTGGGCTGTGAACGCCGAATGCACCGCATGGCACCGGTGACCACAGCCGGTCGGGAGCCAACTGCGCTGTCCTGGGTGGCCTTTCCCATGGAGGGAGTGCGAGGGCGGCCGGGCCGCTGCCTCGAAACTGTCGGGTGTCGGCGGGGGGAGACCCATGGTCAGTTGCCACTCCATACATGTCGCCCTTCTTATGGCGGCCATCTACATATGTTCAGCCGTACCCCTCACCTAGTGTGTGCGTTTCGCAGAGCAGTGTGGCGAAACGGGTGCGGACAGGTGACACGAACGACAGGGACGGGACCATGCGGCTCGGACGAAAATTGACAATGCAATGGCGGATACTGCTCACCGTCCTGCTGACGGTGATGGTCGGGTGGCCGGCCACCGGCGGAACCGCGTCTGCCGCGGAACTGCCCTCCAATCTCACCCTTGAGGCGAGATACGGAGCGGGGACCGTCACCAACGGCTGGGATTCCGTCGAGCGCTATCTCGACACGACCAGCGGATTCGGTACCGAGGGCTACCCGTCGGACGGCCGCGGTGATCAGGACGGCAAGCGCGTCACGTACTTCGGCGGCGTGTCCCGACCCTCCTCCGGCAGGTTCCTGCTCTACTCGGCCCCCGGCTGGAACACCGGCAGCCGCACCACACCCGTCCTCCTCGTGCACGGCGCGAACGACACCGCGGACCGCGCCTGGGCCAACCCCGGCGAGGCGGGCGGCTACGGCTGCGGCGCCATGTCCTGCCCGTCCACCGGGCTGATGCAATACCTCTCCGAGCGCGGTCACCGTGTCTTCGCCGTCGGCTTCGCGCACAAGCAGGGCGACAACCTCATGCAGGCGCAGATCGTCGGCGACGCGATCGCCGTCATCAAGGCGAAGCTGGGCGTTGCCAAGGTGGACCTGGTCGGCTGGAGCAAGGGTGAGATGTCGACCCGCGCGTATGTGTCGTCCGTGAAGCCGAGCTGGGGGCGAGCCTATGCCGGTGACGTACGCAAGCTCATAACCGTCGGCGGCCCGAACGGCGGCTACGACTACCCCTACGCGCACGGCTGGGCGCATGACTTCTCCATCTGGCCGGAGTGCGGAGGCAAGGTCAACGCTCCCTCCCCGCACTCGCACATGACGTGCTACGGGCAGTACAAGGCCCACCCGGAGTTCTCGATGACACCCTCCGGCGGGTACGACAACTACCCCGGTCAGCGGCAGATGCTGGCCCGCTGGGACGGTGTGTACGGAGTCGACGGCGCTGCCCAGGACTGGTACACGACGTACTACGGCGGCCAGGGCTTCTACACCGCCGGCAGTGGCATCCAGGCCGCGATCGACGCCGGTTCACTGATCAAGCCGCTGCACGACGCCGCAGTGCCGGCCTCGGTCACGACGTATCTGCTGGCCGGCGGATCCCCGGACGTGCTCGGCATCTTCAACGAGAATCGCGGACCCAGCGACGGTGTCGTCTTCATCGACAGCGCGCTCGACACCACCGGCATCCCCACAGTCGGCGGCAGGGAGACCATCCTCGGCGCCAACCACCTCGAACTGGGGTGGAACTCCTCGGCCGCGGCCCGGATCGCCGCCTGGCTGGCGTAGCAATGCGTGGGCCTGCGCGAGTTCCCACCGACGCGACTGTTCAGAGAACGTGTGAAAGGCAGGACCGCACATGACCACGAGTGGCAACCGCACCCGCCGCGTGCCCACCGAGCGGCTGACCGTGCAGATCACCGAGGTCCGGGACGAGGGTGAACCGGTCGTCTTCCTGCACGGCAACGTCTCCTCCTCTGCCTTCTGGCACACGACGCTTCATCTGCTTCCGGACCGCTACCGTCCCATCGCGCCGGACCTGCGCGGGTTCGGCGGCACCGACCCGCTGCCCATCGACGCCACCCGCGGTCTGCGCGACCACGTCGATGACCTCGCGGCGCTGCTGACGGCCCTCGGGATCGAGCGGGTGCACCTCGTGGGCTGGTCCATGGGCGGGGGAGTGGCCATGCAGTACGTGCGTGACCATCCGGCTGCCGTTCGTTCCATGACCTTGGTCAACCCGGTGTCCCCATACGGTTTCGGCGGCACGCACGGGGGCGACGGCGCTCTCAACTCCCCCGATGGCGCGGGCTCCGGCGGGGGTACGGCCAACCCCGACTTCGTGGCGCGGCTCGCCAGAAGCGACCGCGGAGACGGTTCTCCACTCTCACCTCGCGCCGTCCTGACGAACTGCTACGGCAAGGCGCCCTGGCGGCCCGAGCACGAGGACGCGTACGTCGAGTCGATGCTCACCACGCGGACAGGCGACGACCACTACCCGGGCGACAGCGCGCCGTCCCCGTCCTGGCCGGGGGTCGCGCCCGGCACCCGAGGGGTGCTCAACTGTCTTTCCCCGCTCTACATCCGCCTCGACGACCTGCATGTGGTCGACCCGAAGCCACCGGTGCTCTGGATCCGTGGCGAGGACGACGTCATCGTCTCGGACACCTCGATGTTCGACCTGGCACACCTGGGCGCGACCGGTGCGGTGCCCGGCTGGGACGGCACCCCGGCCCAGCCGATGGTGGCGCAGACCCGCCACGTCCTGGACCGCTACGCAGCCGAGGGTGGTGCGGTGCGGGAGGTCGTGGTCGCCGACGCCGGGCACGCGGTACATCTGGAACGCCCCGATGAGTTCGTGGCGGCGCTGCTGGATGTCATGGCGACATGACGCGAAGCGTGGCCCCGGTCGTTGCTGCGGCTCCGGACAACCGGGCCGCAGCAACGACCGAGGGGTCGGCCCGCAGATGGGCGAATCGGCGCCGGCGGGGCGCGATGCGACCCCGCAGTCGGGTCGGAGGACGACGGTGGCGCCCCGGCCGGTGCCGATAGTGGTGCCACCGGACTCACGAATCCGGCGGGGTGTCCGGACCAGCCGAACAGCCTGCCGTCGCTGAGCGCGATCAGCCCGTGATTGCGTTCAGCAACGGCAGGTAACCTTCGCCATGCCCGGCCTTGTTGGGGTGGTAGGACTCGTTGATCTTGTCCCACTCCAGGCTTGTCACCCAGGCCTGGCCGTTGGAGCAGATCGTGTGGGGGTCGAACGCGGCACGCGGGTCGAGGAAGGTGAATCCGGCCTTCGCGGCCTCGGCCGCCAGAACCGAGGCGAGGGTGTCGGCTGCCGAGTTGAGAGCTGTCCGCTCGCGGTCGCTCAGCCCGAAGATGCCGCAGCTGCCGCCGATCGTGTACAGCCGGGGGTAGCCCACCACCACGACCATGGCGCTAGGCGCCTTTGCTCGAATCGCCGCGTACGTGCTCGCCAGAGCGGTCGGCAGACTGCTGGTCGCGGCGGCCTTCGCGGCCTCCACCCCGGCGATGCAGTCCTTGTCGTCGATGGTGAGGATGCAGTTCTTCAGCACCTCGACGAAACCGACGTCGTTGCCGCCCACCTGCACCGTCACCAGTGTGGTGTCCGTGGTGAGCTGCGGCACCTGCTGGCTTGCCAGCTCCGCGGTGGTCGCCCCGGAGCACGACGCCTCCATGAACGAGTACGAGGGGTGCTGTTGGGCCCACAACCGGGAGTACGTCGACGGGCCACGACGGCACGGGTCGTCAGGGTTGTCGTATTCGCGTGTGCCGGGCGCGACGGCGTAGGAGTCGCCGAGTGCCACATACTTGCCGGCGGTCGTCGGCTCGATGTCCGCGGCGTACGCACCTGGGGCAGCCGGGACCGCGAGGCAGACGGCAGCCAACGCGAGGGAAAGGGACGCGAGGCGTCTGCGGGCTCTTGACGAGCGCATGCTTCACTCCTGGAGTGTGTGAGGGGCTGGAAGACCTGCTGGAGCAGGCGGACAACCAATGGTGCTGCGCGACTGGGAGTTGGAATCGGCAGTGTGCGGAACGGGGGGGTGCTTCCCAGGGCGGCGGCCCCGGAGCGATGAGCCGTCCATGCGGCTCGGTGCCCCCGTCGGCGCAGGAATCCGATCGGTTGGCGTGTTCGAGGAGCGTCAGCCCTGAACTTCCGCGATCAGAGCGAGGGCTTTGGCCTCGCTCTCGTCGTAGCGGTCCGGGAACGCCGACCGCTGCACGCTCTGCGCCAGTTCACCCGCTGTGAAGTCAGGGTTGCCGGCATCGTTCGGAATGGCCTGGTCCAGGAACGCGTTGGTGGCGTGCACGGGGTCCATGCACTCTTCCGGGGTGCCCCAGCCCTGACTCGGGCGCTGCTGGAAGACGCCGAGCGAGTCGCGGTCGCCACAGTTCAGATTGTTCATGTGGGACTCCACCCAGCCCGTCTCGAACGCGGCGAGCAGCACCTTGTCGGTGACGCCGCGCTCGACCGCTATCCGGTACACGGTCTGGGTGATGTCCAGGGCGCGGTCCGCCGGGACCGCGCAGCGGGAGTCCTGGAGTTCGGCGTTGGCGTGGTGGCGGTGGGCATCGGCGTTGTCTGCGAAAGCGGCACCCGCAGTCATGTTCCCCGCCAGCAGAACTCCCGCTGCCAGGCCAATCACCGCACGTGTGAATGTGCTGGGGAACCGTAATCGAGACTTTTTGGGCAGGCTGGACATTGAAATGTCTCCTTCTGACTCCCGCCTCAAGCCACCGAAGCGGGAGCTGTTTGTGTGGGGGGTTGCGCGCTAATTCGGCGGACCGTATCTCAAGTGGCGTGTACGCGTCAATGCCGCAAACGTCGACTCTGAGGGGCTTTTCAGCCAGTCGGCGCGGCAGCGCTTCTCGCGACTTTTGTGAGGCTGGATCCAGCGATCGGCGTGGATGAATGATCACGCCGTCTCTTCCTTCATGGGTATAGGCGCACCGGCCAGGTTTGGCGCAATGCATGTGTTGCAGGCGCCCATGGCGCGTCAGGGCTCGGGTGTCCGCCCGCCGTATCGAGGGGCGCTGGTTGCCGTAAATGGTGAATGCGTATCCAAGTGGATCATGCATGTGCATTCATAATGGAACGTTCAGGTGATTTCGGAAATTTTGTTGCTTAATTCGCTTCGAGGTTGGGTCACTCGTGTCAAGAGGTGTCGTGAACTCGTCGCTTCGGCAATTCAATCCGTCGATGTCAAGCTGTAACCGAGAAAGTCGAGTGGATTGTCGTACTCCGTAGTACGATCGCGACTGCCTGCCCTCGAATGCCTTACCCCCCACCCCTCCTGAGGCGCTTGATTCGCGACAGATCGCTCCTCTTTTCGAGACCGAGTCAGGCCCGCGTGCTTTCGCGCGTCCTGCAAAGAGAGTGACTGGCGTCGTTTCTGGATATTCGTTTTCGCGCGCCTCCTTGTCCCCTGGAGTGTTTCCATGCGCACGCCCTGTGCCGGCGCTGATCGTGGCATGGCCACGACGGCCGATCTCGTCCTCGCAGTGCATCCGTTCGGTGTCGCGTCGGCACGGTTCACCGCTGCCGCCGTACGTGCGGGCGGACTGGGAGTACTGGACCTGACGGGTGATGTCCGGTCCGCCCGTGAGCAGTTGGGCCTGGCCGCCGAGTGGTCACGCTCCGGATTCGGCGTACGGCTGGGCGAGGGGCACGGCATCCCCGCGTCGGACCTTCCTGCCTGTGTCCACACCGTGGTCCTCGCCGCCGGGGCGACAACGACCGCCGCCGACTTCCCCGGGCGTCGCGTGCTGGCCGAAGTGACCTCCGGCTCCGAGGCGCGAGACGCCGTGGCGGCCGGGGCCCACGGACTGATCGCCCGCGGCCATGAAGCCGGCGGCCGGGTGGGTGAGTTGAGCACGTTCGTGCTGCTGCAGCAGCTGCTCGCGGACGAGGCCGACGGGCTGCCGGTATGGGCCTGCGGCGGAATCGGCGCGCACACCGCGGCCGCAGCGGTCGCCGGCGGCGCCGTCGGTGTGGTCCTTGACACCCAGACCGCGCTGCTCGCCGAGGCGGAACTCCCCGCGGAGATCACCAGCGCGCTCAGTGGACTCGACGGCTCGGAGACCGTGATCGACGACGGTCTACGCGTGTTGCGGCGGCGTGTCCCCGGTTCGGACGGCGCTGCAGCCCCCCTGGAGATCGGCCAGGACGCGTTCCTGCCGGTCCGCTTCCAACGGCGCTGGGGCACACTGGGCGCAGCGATCCGTGGCATACGCGCCGCGGTGAGCGACGCGCTCTCCGACGGCGTGCCCGTACTCGGGCCGGACAGCATGGGCAGCCGCGCTCTCGGCACTCGACTCCCTGTTGTTCAGGGGCCGATGACACGGGTGAGCGACCAGGCGGCATTCGCCGCCGCCGTGGCCGCAGAGGGCGCCCTACCGTTCATCGCGCTCGCCGTGTCCGGCGCGGAGCAGACCCGCGCGGTGCTGGAAGGGACCCGCAGCGCCCTGGGCAACGCGCCCTGGGGCGTCGGAGTCCTCGGCTTCGCCGACGAGGAGATCAAGGACGCCCAGCTGGAGGTCATCCGGGAGGTCCGCCCCTCGCACGCCATCATCGCCGGCGGCCGTCCCGCGCAGGCCGTGGCTCTCGAAGAGGTCGGCATCTCGACCTTTCTGCACGTGCCCTCGCCCGGACTGCTGGGCCAGTTCCTCGAATCGGGTGCACGCAAGTTCGTCTTCGAAGGCTCCGAGTGCGGCGGCCATGTCGGCCCGCGCGCCAGCTTCCCGCTGTGGCAGGCGCAGCTCGACGTGGTGGACGACTTCCTCGCAGCTGCCGGGAAGGACGCCGCCGCGGAACTCCAACTGCTGTTCGCCGGCGGCGTGCACGACGAGCGGTCCGCGGCCATGGTCGCCGCCATGACCGCTTGCCTCACCGCGCGGGGCGTCGCGACCGGAGTCCTCATGGGTACCGCCTACCTCTTCACCGAGGAGGCCGTCGCGGCAGGCGCGGTACAGCCGCTCTTCCAGCAGCAGATGGTCGATGCCGAGCACACCGAACTGCTGGAAACCGCCCCCGGCCACGCCACCCGGTGTGTGCGCAGCCCCTTCACCGACGAGTTCGTGGCCTTCAAGGAGCAGCTGCGGACCGGTGACGTGCCCAGCCGCGAGGCATGGGAGCGGCTGGAGCAACTCAACGTCGGCCGACTTCGGTTGGCGAGCAAGGGCATCGAACGTGTCGGTGGAGAACTGTGCGAGGTCGACGAGGACCGGCAGCTCTCCGAGGGCATGTTCATGGCCGGTCAGGTCGCCGTCCTGCGGTCGGAGGTCACTACCGTCGCCGCGCTGCACGTCTCGGTCACCACCGGCGCGCAGACCTTCCTCGACCGACGCAAGGCTGCCCTCGACACGGGACCGGACGAGCCGGCCGCCGCCTCCGAGCCACTGGACATCGCCATCGTCGGGATGGCCTGCGTGTTCCCCGAGGCGCCCGATCTGGCGTCGTTCTGGGGGCACGTGTTATCCGGCACCGATGCTGTCACCGAGGTGCCCGCCTCGCGGTGGGACCCCTCCGTCTACTACGCCGAGGACGGGGCGGGGGAGCGCACCCCCTCGCGCTGGGGCGGCTTCCTGCCCGAGATCCCCTTCGAGCCCCTGGACTACGGCATCCCGCCCGCCTCCTTGCCGAGCATCGAACCCGTCCAGCTGCTGGCCCTCGACGTGGCGCGACGCGCGCTCGACGACGCCGGTTACGCCGACCGCCCCTTTCAACGGGACCGAGCCTCCGTGGTGTTCGGGGCCGAGGCGGGAAGTGACCTGTCGAACACCATGACGCTGCGCACGGTCCTGCCTTCGTACGTCGGACAGCTTCCGCCCGAGTTGGATGCCCAGTTGCCGCGCCTGACCGAGGACTCCTTCCCCGGCATCCTCGCCAATGTCATCGCCGGACGGATCGCGAACCGCCTCGATCTCCAAGGGGCCAACTACACGGTCGACGCCGCCTGTGCCTCCTCCCTCGCCGCGGTCGACGTGGCCTGCAAAGAACTGACGGCCGGCACCAGCGACCTGGTGCTGTGCGGCGGCGCCGACCTGCACAACGGCATCAACGACTACCTGCTCTTCGCCTCGGCGCACGCACTGTCCCCCTCCGGCCGTTCCGCGCCCTTCGACCGTTCCGGCGACGGAATCGCGCTCGGCGAGGGCGTGGCCTGCGTGGTCCTCAAGCGGCTCGCCGACGCCGAGCGGGACGGCGACCGGATCTACGCCGTCGTCAAGGGGGTCGGCAGCTCCAGCGACGGCCGGGCCCTCGGCCTCACCGCGCCGCGCGCCGACGGCCAGCGCAGGGCACTCACGCGGGCCTACCGAAACGCCGGGATCTCACCGGCCGAGGTCGGCGTGGTCGAGGCCCACGGCACCGGCACCGTCGTCGGCGACCGTACCGAACTGAGCGCCCTGACCGAGATCTTCACCGAGGCCGGAGCGGACCCCGGCGGCTGTGTCCTCGGCTCGGTGAAGTCCCAGATCGGCCACACCAAGTGCGCGGCGGGCCTCGCCGGACTGATCAAGACCACGCTCGCGCTGCATCACGGCGTCAAGCCCCCCACGCTGCACCTGCGGCAGCCGAACCCCGCCTGGGACGAACGCACCAGCCCGTTCGCCTTCCACACCCGGGCCAGGCCCTGGCCCTCGCCGCCCGCCGAACGCGTGGCCGGCGTCAGCGCGTTCGGCTTCGGTGGAACCAATTTCCACGTCGTCCTGCGTGCCCACGACGACGGCGCCCCACCCACCCACGCCCGCGACGAGTGGCCCGCCGAACTGTTCACCTTCCGGGGCGCCGACCATAAGGCCGCCGCCAAGGCCGCCCGGGAACTCCTCGCTCTCGCCGAGGCCGACCACACGGCGCACCAGCCGCCCCGTCTGCGGGACCTCGCGCTGGCCGCCTCCCGGCGTGCCGACCTCGCGGCCGTGCGCGGCCTGCCCACCCACATCGCCGTACTCGCCTCGTCCGTACCGGAGCTGACGTCATCGCTGCGCCGGGCCGCCGACGGCGAGCACGCCCCCGACGACGGCATCCATTTCGCGGACGGCACCGAACCTGGCGAGATCGCCTTCCTCTTTCCTGGGCAGGGCAGCCAGCGCCCCGGCATGCTCGCCGACTTGTTTGTTTCCTTCCCCGAACTCCAGCGCTTCCTGCGCCTCGACGAGTCCGCCGCGGCGGCCCTCTTCCCACCCGCCGGCTTCGACGAGGCCGGGCGCCGGGCCCAGGCCGACCGCGTCACCGACACCCGCGTCGCCCAGCCCGCGCTCGGCATCACCGCACTCGCCGCCCACCATCTGCTCGGCCGGGTCGGCGTCCGCCCGGACATGACGGCCGGACACAGCTACGGCGAACTCGCCGCCCTCGCCGCGGCCGGCGCCCTCGGTCCCGAGGAACTGTTGTGGAGCAGCAGGGCACGCGCCGAATCCGTCTTCGCCGCCTCCGGCGCCGACGACCCCGGCACCATGGCCGCGGTCACCGCCTCGGCAACGCAGGTCACCGCCGCCCTGGAGAAGGCGGGCGTTGCCGAGTCCGTCGTCGTCGCCAACCACAACTCACCTCGCCAGACGGTGATATCCGGCCCCACCGACGACGTGGAGACCGCCGTGGAGCGGCTGCGCGCGCAGGGGCTGAAGGCGACACGGATCCCTGTGGCCTGCGCCTTCCACAGCACCTTGGTCGCTGCTGCGGGCGATACCTTCGCAGCGACACTGGCCTCGGTGCCACTGGAGACGCCGTCGATCCGGGTGTGGTCCAACCGCACCGCCGCGGTCTATCCCACCGCTCCCGAGGCGATACGCGCCGAACTGGCCGCTCAGATCGGATCGCCGGTTCGCTTCGTCGAGCAGATCGAGGCCATGTATGAGGCAGGTGCCCGGATCTTCGTCGAGACGGGCCCTGGCGCAGTACTGACCCGGCTGGTCACCGAAATCCTCGGAGACCTGCCGCACCGCACCGTCACCCTGGAGGCCCGGCGCGGCACGGGCCTGTCCGGCTTCCTTGCCGCGCTCGCCGAACTCGCCGTTGCCGGGGCCGATGTACGCACCGGTTGGCTGTTCCAGGGCCGCGACGCGGTCGACGCCGCCCAGGTCCCCCGCCCCAGGCGCGCGGGCTGGACCGTCGATGGCCACCTCGTACGCACCGCCGACGGTGCCATCCCCGCCACAGCCCTGCACCCCGCCCAACGCATCTCGGAGGCCCTTGTGACCACCCGTTCCGGCAGAGACGGAGACCATGGACACGTGTTCCACAGCGACACCGCCCGCGGTGGGGCGGGGACCGGCGGCGAGGCCCTCATCAGTGAATTCCTGCGCACGAGCCGGGAGATGCTGGCCGCTCAGCGCGACGTCCTGCTGGGGTACCTCGGCGCGGACCCCGGTGTCCGGCCCGGCCCGGTGCCCGTGGAGCACGCACCCCGTGAGCTGACCGCGACCGTGCTCCCCGCGCCCGCCGAGGCGGCAGACCCCGCGCCCGCCGTTCCGCAGCGCGCACCGGACCCGGAGCCGGCCGGGCTGACCGCGGACGCGGTCCTCGCGGCCGTCCTGGAGGTGATCGGCGAACGAACCGGCTACCCGGCTGACATGATCGAACCCGACCTGGACCTGGAGGCCGACCTGAGCGTCGACTCCATCAAGCGCGCCGAGATCGCTGGGCAGCTCGCCCGACGGCTCCACCTGCCCACCGCCGACGGCGTCGACATGGAGGAACTGGCCAAGGCGCGCACCGCGGCGGGCATCGCCGAACTGATCGTCGCCGCACGGCAGGACGACACCCCACCGTCCGACACCGCTGCCCCCGAGCCCGCCGCGGTCGACCCAGCCGCACCACCCGCTGACGCCGAAGCAGTCGTCACGGCCCCCAAGCGGCTCGTGATGACCGAGTTCGACCTCGCGCCCGCCGCCCTGGAGCCCACCGAACTCACCGGACGAACCTTCCTGGTCATCGGCGAAGGCCCGCTCGCGGTGGCCGTTACCGAGCGGCTCGACTCCCACGGTGCCCGGGCGGTGACTGCCACCGGGATACCTGATGACGGCCGCTTCGACGGCCTGATCCACCTCGCCTCCCCGGACGGCGGCCCCGCCCACGAGCCGGTGCTGCCCGGCGCCGTCTCCCTCTACCGGTCTGCCCTGGCCACCGGCCCGCGCTGGGTGCTGGCTGCCGGCGCCTCCGAGGGACTGCGCGGACTCTTCCGTTCGTTGTCCCGGGAGTACCCGCAGACCATCGCACGCGTCGTCGAACAGCCCGCCGGAGCAGACCCGTCCACCGCGGCCGACGGGATCGTCGCGGAGCTGACCGCCGCCGACCGCGAACCGGTCGTGCTGCGCACGGGGGACACCCGCCGCGGCCTGCGGATGACCGAGACCGACCGCGGCGTCCTGGGCAGTACTGGATCCGGGCCCTCCGACGACGGAGCCGCCGAGGCCGCGGCGCTCGGTCTCGACCACGAGTCGGTGGTGCTCCTCGTCGGCGGGGCACGGGGAATCACCGCCCGGTTCGCCACCGCGCTCGCCACTGCTGCCCGCTGCCGCCTGGAACTGTTCGGCCGAACCCCGCTGCCCTCCCTGGAAGAAGCCCCCGCACCGGCCGCCACCACCGACGCCGAACTGCGAACCGCGCTCATCGCGGGCGGCCTGAAATCCCCGGCTCAGGTCGAGCGGGAGATCGGAAGGATCCAGGCCGAGCGCGAGGTCCGTGACACCGTCCGCCGACTCACCCGGCTGGGCAGCCGCGTGCGCTACCACTGCGTGGACGTGCTCGACGCCGAAGCCGTGCACCGTGCCGTGAAGAACGTGCACGCCGAACACGGCAGACTCGACGCGGTCGTCTACGCGGCCGGTGTGATCGAGGACAAGCTGTTCGCCGAGAAGTCCCCGGAATCCTTCCACCGGGTCTTCAGCACCAAGACCGACGGCGCCAGGACCGTGCTCGACGCCGTCGGCGGGCTCTCGCACGGCCCCCGCCTCGCGGTGCTGTTCGGCAGCATCGCGGCCACCCTGGGCAACCGAGGCCAGACCGACTACGCCGCCGCCAACGACGCCCTCGAAGCCATCGGCCGCGACTGGGGGGACGGGACCGGCCGCCGCGGGCTCACCGTCCACTGGGGCCCGTGGGCGCCCACCGGGACCAACAACGGCATGGTCACCCCGGAACTGATGCGCAGCTACGCGGCACGCGGCATCCGCCTCATCGACCCCGACGAGGGCGCCACCAGCCTGCTGCGCGAACTGGCCTGGGGCCCGCAGGAGAGCACCGCCGTCGTCTACACCGCCTCGGGGTGGTGACCGCCGCGATGCCCGGCAATTGCCCGATCGCCATCGTCGGCATGGCGGCGCTCTTCCCGGGAGCGCCCGACCTCGACACGTACTGGCGCAATATCGTCCATGGCGTCGACGCGATCACCGATGCCCCCACGGCCCGCTGGGACGCCGCGTACTACGCCCCGGACGCCGAACGCCGTGCTGACCGCGTCTATTGCCGACGCGGAGGTTTCGTCGACGGCCTCGCCGACGTGGATGTCACCGCCTTCGGTGTCATGCCCGCCTCCGTGCAGGCCACCGAGCCCGACCAACTGATCGTGCTGCGGGTTGCGTCCCAGGCGGTCCAGGACGCCGGCGGCGCCGGCCGGCTCCTTGCCGACCGGAGCCGCACCGGGGTGATCCTGGGCCGCGGCGGCTATCTCACCCCCGGCCTGGTCCGCCTCGACCAGCGGGTGCGCACCGCCGGCCAGCTCGTGCACACGCTGCGGGAACTCCTGCCGGACCTCGGGGAACAGCGCCTCGAACAGGTGCGCCGCGCCTTCACCGACCAACTGGGCCCAGAGGCACCGGAGTCGGCCATCGGCCTCGTGCCCAACCTGGCCGCCTCCCGGCTGGCCAACCGGCTGGACCTGCGGGGCCCGGCTTACACGGTGGACGCCGCGTGCGCCTCCTCGCTCATCGCGGTCGACCACGCGGCCCGCGAGCTGGACAGCGGCCGGTGTGACGTAGTCCTGGCCGGGGGAGTCCACCATTGCCACGACATCACGCTGTGGAGCGTGTTCTCCCAACTCGGCGCCCTGTCCCGGAGCGAGCGCATCCGGCCGTTCCACCGGGACGCCGACGGGGTGCTCATCGGCGAGGGCACCGGCGTCGTGGTGCTCAAACGGCTCGCCGACGCCGAGCGCGACGGCGACCGGATCTACGCCGTGATCACCGGCACCGGCGTCGCGGGCGACGGCCGCACCGGCAGTCTGCTCAGCCCGGACTCCGCGGGCCAGGCCGAGGCGATCCGCCAGGCATGGCGCAGCGCCGGCCGGGACCCCGCCGAGCCCGGTTCCGTCGGGCTGCTCGAAGCCCACGGCACCGCCACCCCGGCGGGCGACACCGCTGAACTGGAGACGGTCGCCGCAGTCTTCGGCCCGCCGGGCGACGCGCCCCGCGGCGTGATCGGCTCGGTCAAGTCCATGATCGGCCACACCATGCCGGCCGCAGGCATCGCCGGGCTCATCAAGGCCGCACTCGCCGTGCACCATGGCGTTCTCCCGCCGACCCTGCACTGCGACGACCCGCACCCGGCACTCGCCCGCACCCGCTTCACCACCGCGGACGCCGCGGTACCGTGGGTGACCGACCCCCACCGCCCCGTACGCCGCGCCGCGGTCAACGCCTTCGGCTTCGGCGGCATCAACGCCCATGTCGTCCTGGAACAGCCCGCCTCCATCGCCGCTCCGTCCGGCACCGGCGGACCCGCAGCCGTGGTGCGCGAGCCCGAACGGGTGCTGCGGTGGGCAGCCACAACACCCGCCGAACTGGCACGCATGCTGGACCGCGATGACGCAGCCCTCCTCGCCACCGCGTCGGACGAGACCGGCCCCGAGGCCGCCGGCCCGGTCCGGCTCGGTGTGGTGGACCCGACGGCCAAACGTCTGGCGCTGGCCCGCAAGGCGGTCGACCGGGGCCGGCCGTGGCGCGGCAGGAACGACCTGTGGTTCGTCCCCGAGCCCCTGCTGGGCGACACCGGTGGCCGTCTCGCCTTCGTCTTTCCCGGGCTCGAAGCCGAATTCGACACGGACTGCGACGACATCGCACGCCACTTCGGCCTGTCGTGGTCGCTCTCCGACAGCGATGTCAAGGTCGGCGACATCGGCCGCCAGGGCACTGGCGTATTCCAACTCGGCCGCCTCCTGCACGCCGCGCTGGAGCGGATGGACATCGTGCCCGACGCGCTCGCCGGACACAGCCTCGGCGAGTGGACCGCCATGGCCGTCGCCGGGATCCACGCCCAAAAGGAGGTCGACGCCTTCCTGGCCTCGTTCGATCCGGACGCGCTGCGTGTGCCGGGCCTGGCCTTCGCGGTGATCGGTGCGCCCGCCGACCGCGTCATGAAAACCCTGGAGGGACAGACGCAGGTCGTCCTCTCGCACGACAACGCCCCCCACCAGTCCATGATCTGCGGCCCGTCGGCCGCGGTCGACGAATTCGTCGACCACTTCCGCGAAAGGGGGGCGATCTCGCAGGTCCTGCCGTTCCGCTCAGGCTTCCACACACCCATGCTCCGGCCCTATCTGGACCCGATACGGAAGGCGGCGGACACCTACGAGCTGCATCCCGCGCGGCTGCCGGTCTGGTCCGCCACCACGGTGGGGGAGTACCCCTCGCGACCGGAGGAGGTACGGGAGTTGTTCGTGCGGCACCTCCTGGAACCGGTCCGCTTCCGCCAGCTGATCGAGGCCATGTACGCGGCCGGCTTCCGCGCCTTCGTCCAACTCGGAGCCGGCCAGGTCGGCTCGCTGATCGCGGACACACTGCGAGGCTCTGACCACCTTGTGGTCGCCGCCCACTCCCCGCACCGCTCCGGCCTTCCCCAGCTGCGTCGCGTGGCCACTGCCTTGTGGGCCGACGGAGCCGAGCCGGACCCGACCGCGCTCCGCCCCACTCCTGCGCGCAAGGCCGCGCACCGCCCGGTCCGGCTCGACCTCGGTGGCGCCCTGATCTCCCTCGACGAGCCCACTCGCACGGCGATCGGCGCCGCCCTGGCACCGCCGCGCCGGGCGGTGCACGGCGCGCGGACCTCCGCCCTCGATGCCCTCGCCGCCGAGGACCCGCTGGCCGCCGACTTCTCCGCGCTGCTCGACGACACCGCGGCGTTCGCGGCGGATGTCCTCAGCGCGGGCCACCACGGCGGCCCGCGATCCACCACGCCCCGGGCTGCCGCGTACGCTCCCGCACCCCGGTCGGCCGGACCTTCCGCCGCCCCGCCACCGGCCGCCCCAGGTGAACTGCGGACATCGCTTCGGGTCTCGATCGACACCATGCCGTACCTGCTTGACCACTGCTTCTTCAAGCAACCGCCGCAGGCCGCTCCGGCGGACCGCTGGCCCGTCGTGCCCGGCACCACCGTCATCGGGCACCTGATGGACTTCGCCGAGCGGGCAGCACCCGGCCTGCGCGCGGTGGCCGTCCACGACGTCCGGCTCAGCCAGTGGATCACCGCCGTCCCCGCGGTGGACATTCCCGTACACGTCACCCCCCAGCCTCCGCACCCCTCGGGAGCGACCCGGGTGACGGCCACCCTCGGCCCGTACGCCCGGGCCACCGTCGAACTCGCGCAGGACCGTGATCCCCGGCCGTGCGCCGCCTGGACCTTCTCCAAGGACAAGGAGCGCCCCTGTGACCTGACGGCCCGTGAGCTGTACACCCGGCGCTGGATGTTCCACGGCCCGCGCTTCCAGGGCGTCACCGAACTGACCGCGATCGGCGACGCGCACGTCCGAGGAGTCATCACCACCCCGCCCGCCCCGGGAGCCCTGCTGGACAACGTCGGCCAGCTGCTCGGCTCCTGGATCATGTCCCAGCTGCCCACCCGGACCACCGTCTTTCCCGTCGGCGTGCGGGAGATCCGCTTCCACGGCGCACACCCAGCCCCGGGCGAACGACTCGACTGCCTCATCCGCATCGTCTCCGTCACCGAAACCACGCTCGAAGCCGACATGCAACTGGTCCAACGGGGCCGCGTCTGGGCCGAGTTCAAAGGCTGGCGCGACCGCCGCTTCGACAACGATCCGCGCATCCGCCGGGTGGACCGCGAACCGGAGCACCACACCCTCTCCGAGCCGCAGCCCGGCGGATGGGTCCTGCTTCATGAACGCTGGCCCGACCTGGCCACCCGCGAGCTGATCATGCGGAACATGCTGGCCGGCGAGGAACGTACCGCCTACGACGCACACGCCCCCCGTGGCCGGCGCCAGTGGCTCCTCGGCCGGATCGCGGTCAAGGACGCGGTGCGCCGGCGGCTGTGGGACGCCGGAAGCGGCGGGATCTTCCCCTCGGAACTACGGGTCGCCAACGACCCCACGGGCCGCCCGTACGTCACCGGCGCGTACGGCCGTACCCTCCCCGACCTCCACGTCTCCCTCGCGCACCGGGCAGAGGCCGCGGTCGCGATCGCCGGACGTGGCCCCTGCGGCATCGACATCGAGGAGGCGATCGAGCGTCCGGACGGAACTCTGGAGGCGACGCTCGGCGCTCAGGAGCGGGACCTGCTCGCTTCACTGGTCCGCGACACCGGCGAACCCGAGGCCCTGTGGTTCACCCGCTTCTGGACCGCCAAGGAGGCCGTCGGCAAGGCCCGCGGCACCGGCCTGGCCGGAGCCCCGAAGAACATCGAGATCAACGCCGCCACCGGCACAGCACTGACTGTCCGCACCGGAGGCAACACCTACCACGTCCATCACCGGACGGTCGGCAACTCACCCGGACTGCCCCCCAGGAACTACGTCGTCGCCTGGACGACCGCCCACGATGAGGAGAGCGACGATGACCGCTGAAGGCAACCGCGCCGGACTGCCCGCCCGGCTCGAACCGACCGTGCTGGACGAGGTGACCGGCATGCTGCGGGAGGTGCTCGGCGAGTACGAGTTCGCCGACGCCGAGATCACCATGAACACCCGATTCCATGATGACCTCGAACTCGAGAGCATCGACCTGGTCACGCTCTCCGCGGCGCTGCGCGAACACTACGGTGACACCGTCAACCTCGCCGCCTTCATCGCGGACCGCGGACTTGAGGAGATCATCGCGCTGACCGTGGGTGACCTGGTGCACCACGTCGTGGCCTCCCTCCCCGCCGCGCCCGCGGCCGAGGCGGTCTGAACATGGCGAAGATCCGCGTCGGCGAACTCGACGTCCACGTACAGCGCATGTCCGCGTCCGGTCCGCCGGCAGAAGGCCCGCCGCCCCTCGTGGTACTGGTCCACGGTCTGCTCATTGACAGCCTGGCGAGTTACTACTTCTCGCTCGGCCCCGCCTTCGCCGAGCGGGGCATGGACGTCCTCATGTACGACCTGCGGGGGCACGGACGCACCAGCCGGCCCGCCACGGGCTACCGCCTGGAGGACTTCGTCTCGGACCTGGACGGACTCCTCGACGCCCTCGGGGAGGACCGCCCGGCACACGTCGTGGGCAACTCCTTCGGTGGCGCCATCGCCTACGGGCTGGCCGCCGCCCGGCCCGACCGCGTCCGGTCCGTCATCGCGATCGAGTCCGAACCGCCGGTGAAGTCGTGGGCCGAGAAGATGGCCGAGGGCCTCACCGGCGAAGAAGGCGGCCTGGTGGTCCGGGAGGTGCGCACCTGGCTCGCCGAGGATCCCGAGCGCAACGCGCGCCCCTTCCGGCTCGCCGGACGGATCCTGGACGGCACCACGCTGGGCGAGGACATCCCGCGCAGCCGTGTCCTGGGCGACGGGTTCGCCGAGATCCGCTGCCCCGTCTTCGCTCTGTACGGCGCCGATTCCAAACTCTCCGGCCAAGCCGCCCACTTGGCCGCCGCTCTCGATCACTGCCGCACCGTCGTCCTGCCCGATCAGGGGCACTCGGTGCTCGTGGAGCGCACGAAGGAGACAGCCGACCTGATTCTGGACTGGCTCGGGGACGACATCCACACACCTCTGAAGGCGGGCTAGATGAGCCGGTTCCTGTTCGTCGTGCCGCCCCTGGTCGGCCACATCAACCCGGCGGTCGGCACCGCAGCCGTGCTTGCCGCGCGGGGCCACCACATCGCCTGGGCCGGCCCTGCCGACCTGGTTCACCGGCTGGCCGGACCCGACGCACGCGTGTTCCCTTGCGTGCCGCCCGACCCGGAGCCGGAGAACGCCGAGGAGATCGTGGGCCGGACCGCCGACCTGAAGGGCCCCGCGGCCTTCCAGTTCCTGTGGGAGCGCTTCCTGATCCCGCTCGCCGATCACATGGCCCCCCGAATACGTGCAGCCATCGAGGAGTTCGGCCCGGACCTCGTGATAGCCGACCAGCAGACCGTCGCGGGCGGCATCGTCGCCGAGTCGCTCGGCCTGACCTGGGTCACCTCCGCGACCACCTCGGCCGAACTCGTCGACCCGCTCGCGGGCATGCCCAAGGTGGCGGCCTGGCTGGACGGCCTCATCGAGGCGCTGCGCGGTCGGATCGCGGACGGGAGGGGCACGGCCGACCCGAGGATGTCCCCGCACGGCGTCCTCGCCTACACCACCAGCGCCCTGCTCGGCCCGGCCCCACTGCCCGAACACGTATGGCTGGTGGGCCCGTCCGTCACCGACCGCCCGGCATCGGCCGACTTCCCCTGGCAATGGCTGGAAGGCGCGGAGCGCACCGTCCTCGTCAGCCTGGGCACCGCCAACGCGGACGCGAGCGGGCCGTTCCTGAACGCCGCAGTCCAGGCGCTGTCGGGCCTGCCCGGAATACGCGCCGTCATCGCCGACCCCGCAGGCACCGTGACCGAGGCGGGCGAGAACATCCTGCTGCGCCCGCACGTGCCCCAACTGCCGTTGCTCGCCCGTGTGGACGCCGTCGTCTGCCACGCCGGACACAACACCGTCTGCGAGGCGCTGTGGCACGGCGTCCCTCTGGTAGTCGCTCCCATCAGGGACGACCAGCCCATCGTCGCGGGCCAGGTCACCGCCGCGGGCGCGGGCGTCCGGTTGCGCTTCGGCCGTGCCGACGCCCGACGGATCGCCGACGCCGTCGGCACGGTCCTGGACGAGGCGGCCGGATACCGCGACGCGGCGCATGCGATCGGCCTCTCGTTCCGGGCAGCGGGCGGAAGCGAAGCCGCGGCCGACCGTCTAGAAGGTCTCCTGCCGCGTCCCCAGCCGCCCACCAGCGGCCACCCGCGCAGCCGGGAGCAGGAGAGGACAGCCCGATGACGGATGGCACCCCATCTGCCGACAGCCCTCCGGGAACCCTTGGCTCGCTCCTGGGCTACGCCCGGCCCCACTGGCGCACCCTGACGCTGTCCCTCGTCCTGAGTTTGCTGGCCAGCGTTTCCGGACTCGTCCAGCCGAAGTTCGCCCAGGACATCCTGGACCGGCTCGCCACCGGCAGGAGCGTCGACCGGCCGATCGCCGTACTGGCGGCACTGCTCGTCGCGGGCGCGCTCCTGACCGGGGCGAACGCGTGGCTTGAGCAGCGCACGTCCGAGCGCGTGGTCCGTCACGTCCGCCGCG
Organism: Streptomyces sp. NPDC006510; assembly: GCF_040611955.1. NCBI lineage: Bacteria > Bacillati > Actinomycetota > Actinomycetes > Kitasatosporales > Streptomycetaceae > Streptomyces > Streptomyces sp. NPDC006510. The sequence goes on from NZ_JBEXPH010000042.1 coordinate 29,674, forward strand.
ACCTGGTGCACCGGCTGATCCGGTTGCGTGTGCCCGAATTCGACCGCCGCCCGCCCGGCGACCTCATCGCACGCGTCACCTCGGACAGCACCCTGCTCAAGAGTGCCGCCACCGAGGGCCTGATCATGTCGGTCAACGGGCTGCTGACATTTGTCGGGGCCCTGGTCATGATGGCCACCCTGCACCTCGGGTTGCTGGCAGCGACGATGCTGGTCCTCGCGCTCGTCGGGGTCGTGATGACCGTCGTGCTGCCCAGGATCCGGCGGGCCGTCGCACGCGAACAGAGCGCGGTCGGTGCCGTCGGTTCCCTCCTGGACCGCTCACTCGGGGCAACCCGCACGGTCAAGGCCAACGGCGCCGAAGGCCGCGAGACGCAGGCGGCCCAGGACGCCGTGGAGGACGCCTACCGCGCGGGCCTGATCAGCGCGCGCTACAGCGCGATCGTCACCATGCTCGGCGGCGCGTCGATCCAGACGGCGTTCCTGGTGGTGCTCGGGCTCGGCGGGATGCTCGTCGCCAACGGCACCATGGACGCCTCCGCGCTCATCGCCTTCCTGCTGTACGTGTTCTTCCTGGCGAGCCCGATCGCCTCGCTGGTCGGCGGGGCAGCGATGCTCCAGCAAGGCCTCGGCGCCGTCGGCCGCATAAACCAGGTCGCGGTCATGTCCCTGGAGGACGACATCGACTCGGCGCCCGCCGACGTCACCGCATCCGGCCCGCCCCCGACGGTCGAGGTGGCCGGTGTGGAATTCGCCTACGCAGGCCGGTCCCCGGTGCTGCACGGCGTGAGCTTCACCGTCCCCGGCGGTACCCAGACCGCACTGGTCGGCCTGTCGGGCGCCGGGAAGACCACGCTGTTCTCACTGTTGCAGCGGTTCTACGAACCCACCGCAGGGTGCCTGCGTATCGGCGGGCAGGACATCGCGTCCCTTCCCCGCGCCGAGGTGCGCCGCCGGATCGCCTACGTCGAGCAGGACGCCCCCGCTCTGGCCGGCACCCTCCGTGACAACCTGCTGTACGCGGCGCCGGATGCCCCCGACGAGGACATCACCGGGGCTCTGCGGGCCACCCGGCTCGACGGCCTGATGGCCCGGTTGGACAAGGGCCTGGACACACCGGTCGGAGCCAGGGGCGTCACCCTCTCCGGCGGTGAACGCCAGCGGCTGGCCATCGCGCGCGCCCTGCTGCGCCGACCGGAGGTACTGCTCCTGGACGAGGCCACGGCCCAGCTCGACGCGCGCAACGAACAGGCGCTCAGCGAACTGGTCACCAGCCTGGCCCAGCACTGCACGGTGCTGCTCATCGCGCACCGGCTGTCCACCGTGATCGAGGCGGATCAGATCGTCGTCCTCGAACACGGCAAGGTCCGGGCCGTGGGCACCCACCACGCGCTGATGGACGACGACGAGCTGTACCGCGAACTCGCCGCCACCCAGTTGTTGGCACAGAAGGCGCCACCTCCGGGGCGCCTTCCCTTGCCCAGCCAATAGGTCAGCCGCAAACCCCGCAGCTCCGGCACGCGGCTACACACCAATGACTGAGGTCCCCGCGCGGTCGAGAGCGTTGCTCACGTCGTCCGGGCACGGCCCGTCGGTAATCAGCGCATCGAAGCCACTTAGCTCACAGACCCGGTGAGCGGCGGTGCGCCCCAGCTTGCTGGAGTCGGCCAGAACGTACCGGCGGGAGGCGTTGGCGAGCATGGCCCGCTTGGTGGCGACTTCATCCAGGTGGAAGTCGGTGAGGCCGTAGGGCGCGATGCCGCCGGAACCGACGAACACCGCATCCGCGCGCAGGTCGTCGAAGAACTGCACCGTCTGGGCGTTGGAACAGGCCAGGTCTCCGGGGCGCAGTCGGCCACCGCTCACGAGCACCTCGACGCGGGGCCGGGTGCTGACCTCGGCGGCCACGAGCAGAGAGGGCGTGGCCACGACGCCCGCGTGGTCGGCCGGCAGCGCGCGGGCGACTTCGAGGGCCGTTGTCCCGACATCGATGACGACTGTCTGGTGAGGCACGATGAGTCGTGCTGCGGCTCGGCCGATGGCTTCCTTCTGCGCGGTACGCGTCCCTGTGCGTTCGCTGAAGGACGCTTCCTCGCCCACGGGCCCTTGAGGGCCGGTGGCGCCGCCGTGCACACGTGACACCTCGCCGCGCTGCTCAAGCAGGGCGAGATCGCGGCGGATCGTTTCTCGTGACACTCCGAGGAGCGCGGTGAGGTCATCAGTGGTGACGAAGTTCTGCCGGGCGACCTCGGCGACGATCCTGCGGTGGCGCTCGGCGGCGAGCACGGCCACCTCCCTGTTCCGTTGACCGTTTCTGTGGATCTGTGACCGCATTCTATGTCAACCCGATGGAGTAGGCGCAGCACCGCAGAGCCTCCCGTAGCCGGTTACCGCCGAATTACGGCACGGAACACTCTTGACGACACCCAGGCATCGGTCCACACTTTCAGTCATTCGCAGGCATTAATCCACAGATACAGTCAGTGGTAGCCAGCCGGCTTGGCCGGAGCGCGCCCACCGTCGCGACCCGGCCAGGCCATCGCAGACAAGCCCTTGCAGATCCCGCAGTCGTGGGCCTGGCTGTATGACGAGCGCGTTCGGCTCCTCCACGTCCAAGAGTCCGCACCTCGGCGGCGGACCGCCCGAAACAGGGAAACAAGTCATGGCACACACAGACGCAGGTCACCAGGGGACAAGACCGGGCGGTCCGAGCTCAGGGGAACCGCAGCAGCGGATGGTACGGGAGCTGGGCTGGTACGCCTCGTTCTCCGTCGCGTTCGGATTCGTGTCGATCGCAACCGGCATCTTCACCACTTACGGATCGGTCCTGGCGTCCTCCGGCCCCCGGGGCATCTGGGCCTGGCCCGTATCGGTGATCGGGCAGCTCTCCATCGCCCTCGTCTTCGGCGCCCTGGCCGCCCGCATTCCCATCAGCGGCTACTCCTACCAGTGGGTTTCACGCATCGTCGGCCCCGTCTGGGGCTGGATCATGGGCTGGATCTCGTTCGCCTTCCTGGGCGTCGTGCTCATCGCCGTGGACTACACGATCGCTTCGACGATCCTTCCGGAGCTGTTCCGCTACGTCGGCACGACGCAGAACGCCTGGGCCATCACTGCACTGGTCGTCCTGCTGCAAGCAGTGCTCGTCGCCGCCTCGACGCGCACCACCCATCGCGTCAACAGCGTGGCCGTGACCGTCCAGCTCATCGGCATGATCGCCCTGACCGTGCTGCTCTTCGCCGTGGGCGGCTTCACCGGCAAGCTCGACTTCGGCCATCTCTTCGACACCGGCACTGTCCCGGCGAACGGGTACTACGCGCTGGGCGGCACCACGGAGGCCGGACCGTTCGCGCTCGCCTTCCTGCTCGGTGCGTTCACCATCGTGGGTTTCGAGTCCGCGGCCAACCTGGCCGAGGAGACCAAGAACCCCGCCCGTGTCATCCCCAAGGCGATGGTGCAGGCAGTGCTCTCCCTGGGCGTCCTCGGTTTCCTTTTTCTCGTCGCAGTCACCGCGGCGGCCGGCCGCATTGATGGCGTGGACCAGTCAGCGACCCCTGTGGCAACCGTGATCACCGCTGTGCTCGGCTCTGTGGTGGGCAAGGCCCTGCTGGTACTCGTCGTGATCTCGATCTTCTCCTGTGGACTCGTCATCACGCTGAGCGGAACCCGGCTCGTCTACGCGATGTCACGCGACGAGCGCTTCCCGGCCTGGCGCTTGCTGCGGCGCATCGACCGACGCACGGCGACTCCGCTGAACGCGTCCGTCTTCATGATGGTGATCGCCCAGGTCATCCTCGCCGTGTTCTCGCGCTCCACCGACGCGTTGTTCCAGCTGTTCTCCGCCGGCACGCTGCTGCCCGCGATCATCTATGCGGGCACCGTGGCCATGTACGCGGCCAAGCGCCGGTCGCTGCCCGCCTCGCAGGGTTTCTCCCTCGGCCGTTGGGAGATTCCCGTGCTCCTGGTCGCCGCCGTCTGGCTGGCGTACGAGCTGCTGATCTTCCGGGACGCCTCCTTCCGTGCCCCGTGGACGTACGTGCTGGTCCTGTTCGCCATCGGCGCCCTCTACCTCGTCGGCCTGCTCGCCCGGCGCGGCCGCGGCGGACTGACCATGCCGGACATGGCCGACGTCGACCGAACGCTGGACGCCGCCGATACAACCGGTGTCCAGACCACCGACACCTGTGCAGAGGGGGCCACCCGATGACCGCGATCCTCGCCATCGATCAGGGCACATCCGGGACCAAGGCCGTCGTCGTCGACGCGGCGGACGGGATCATCGCCATCGCCGAGGAGACACTTCGGCCGGCCTATCTGAGCGGCAGCGGGGTCGAGCAAGACCCGCAGGAACTGCTCGACTCCGTACTCAACGCCGGACGCCGCGCCCTGCGCGAGGCCGGACGGCCGATCGCCGCCGTCGCCCTGGCCAATCAAGGTGAGACGGTCCTGGCCTGGGACCGGGCCACTGGAGCACCGCTGTCCCCGGCCATCGTCTGGCAGGACCGGCGCGCCGAGAGCGTCTGCGCCGAACTCACCCCACACGCCGAGGAGATCGGTCAGCGCACGGGGCTGGTCCTCGACCCCTACTTCTCCGCCCCGAAAATGGCCTGGCTCCGCCGCCACCTGACCCGGGACGGTGTGGTCACCACCACCGACACCTGGCTCGTCCATCACCTGACGGGACAGTTCGTCACCGACGTCACCACCGCCAGCCGGTCACTCCTCCTCGACCTCGACAGGACGACCTGGGACGCCCAACTCCTCGAGCTCTTCCGCCTGGAGGACGAAGAGCTGCCGCGCATCGTCGCGTGCGACGAGATCATCGGCACCACTCGCGCCTTCGGTACGGAGGTGCCGGTCGCCGGACTGATCGTGGATCAGCAAGCGGCGCTGGTCGCGGAGAGCTGCCTGGAACCCGGGACGGCGAAGTGCACCTACGGCACCGGGGCGTTCCTCCTGGCGAACACCGGCTCCCACCCCGTCCGCTCCAGTTCCGGGCTCACGACCTCGGTGGCCTGGCAGGCCGCAGGGAGCACGACGTACTGCGTCGACGGCCAGGTCTACACGGTCGCGTCCGCGATCCGCTGGCTGCAGGACCTCGGCCTCGTCCCGTCGGCGAACGAGCTGGACGCGGTGGTCGCCGCAGATGCCGAAGGCGTCCTGTGCGTGCCTGCCTTCGCCGGCCTCGCCGCCCCTTGGTGGGCACCCGAAGCCACAGCGTCGCTCACGGGAATGACCCTGTCCACCCGTCGCGGGCATCTCGTCCTCGCCGTGCTGCAGGGCGTCGCCGCCCAGGTGGCCGAGCTCGGCACCCGGGTGGCCCACGACCTCGGTCGGCCACTGACCCGCCTGCGAGCCGACGGCGGCCTCACCCAGTCGGCCGCCCTGATGCAGGCCCAGGCCGACATCGCCCAGATCCCCGTCGACATCTATCCGCACGCCCACGCCACGCCCCTCGGCGCGGCCGCGCTGGCCGGCTGCGCACTCGACCCCGCACTCACCCTCAAGGAGGCCGTCGGCGACTGGCAGCCGACCGCCGTCTACGAGCCCCGCTGGTCCGCCGACCGGGCCACGGAGTTCCGCACCACATGGGCGCAGGCCGCCGCGGCCACCGCCATCAAGGGAGACCACGCATGACCCCCACCCCCCACCACCCCCGAAGCGACGTCTTCGACATCGCCGTGATCGGCGGTGGCATCGTCGGCACCGCCATCGCCCGCGAACTGTCCGGCCACGATGTCTCCGTCGCCCTGCTCGAGTCCCGGGACGACGTGGGCGACGGCACCAGCAAGGCCAACACCGCCATCCTGCACACCGGTTTCGACGCCAAACCCGGCACGCTCGAATCCCGGCTCGTCGCGCGCGGCTACCACCTGCTCAACGCCTACGCGAAAGACACCGGCATCCCGGTCGAACACACCGGCGCCGTACTCGTGGCGTGGAACGACGAGGAACTCGACGCCCTGCCGGGCTTGAAGGCAAAGGCCGAGGCCAACGGGTACGAGCACTGCCGCATCGTCGACGCCGACGAGATCTACGGCGTGCTGCCCGACCTCGGCGAGGGCGCACTCGGCGGTCTCACCGTCCCGGGCGAGTCCATCATCTGCACCTGGACGACCAATCTCGCTCTGGCGACAGACGCACGGCAGCGCGGCACGACGATCCTGCTCAACCACGCCGTCACCGCTGTCGACCAGGGCTCGGAGACCACCACGCTCCGCACGTCGGCAGGGGACATTCAGGCCCGATGGGTCGTCAACGCCGCAGGCCTGGGCGCCGACCACATCGACCGGCTCTTCGGCCACGACCGTTTCACGGTCACCCCGCGCCGCGGCGAGTTGTTCGTGTTCGACAAGCTCGCCCGCCCCATGGTGAACAAGATCGTGCTGCCGGTGCCCACGTCCCGCGGCAAGGGCGTACTCATCTCCCCCACCATCTACGGCAACGTCATGCTCGGCCCCACCGCCGAGGACCTGGAAGACCGAACGGACACGGCCACGTCGGAGGAAGGATTCGACTTCCTCCTCACCAAGGGCGAACGCCTCATGCCGCGCCTGCTGGCCGAGGAGGTCACCGCCAACTACGCGGGACTGCGCGCGGCCATCGACCACCCCGACTACCTGATCGAGGCCACTCCCGATCAGCAGTACCTCCTCGTCGGCGGCATCCGGTCGACCGGGCTCACTGCCGGAATCGCCATTGCCGAGCACTGCCGCGCACTCCTGGAAGAGGCGGGCCTGGCCCTCGAGCCGCGCACCGAACTCCCGGCCCCACCGCGCATGCCCAACATCGGCGAAGCCACCCGCCGTCCCTACGAAGACGCCGAACTCATCACGCGTGACCCCGCCTACGGCACCATCGTCTGCTTCTGCGAACGTGTCACCGAAGGCGAGATCCGCGACGCCTGCCACGCCTCCGTCCCCGCCCGCAACCTCGAAGGGCTGCGCCGCCGCACCCGCGCCATGAACGGCCGCTGCCAAGGCTTCTTCTGCGGCGCCGCAGTCGCGACCCTGCACGAGAAACACTCCACCTCCGGCTGCTGCGGCAGTCAGCACAAGGACGCCCGATGATGCACCAGCCGCCCCTGATCACCCCCGATGTCCTCATCATCGGCGGCGGCCCCGCCGGCCTGACCGCCGCCGCCGAACTGCGGCGCCTGGGAGTCCAGCACGTGCTGGTCGTCGACCGCGAGGAGAACGCAGGCGGCATCCCCCGACACAGCGATCACACGGGCTACGGCCTACGCGACCTGCACCGGGTCATGACGGGCCCCGCCTACGCCCGCCACCTCGCCGCCCGCGCTGCCGACACCGGAGCCGAGATCCGTACCCGGACCATGGTCACCGGCTGGGCCGACGACACCACCGTCGACGTCACCAGCCCCGACGGCCGCTACCGGATCCGGCCCCGCGCCCTCGTGCTCGCCACCGGTGCACGCGAACGTCCGCGCACCGCGCGCCGCGTCCCTGGCGACCGCCCTCACGGGGTCTACACCACGGGCCAGCTCCAGAACCTGGTCCACCTCCACCACCGCCCCGTCGGCAAGCGAGCGGTCATCGTCGGCGGCGAACTCGTCAGCTGGTCCGCCGCCATGACCCTGCGCGAGGCGGGCTGCACCCCCGCCCTCATGGTCAGCCAGTACCCCAAGGCCGAGTCGTACGGAACCTTCAACGCCGTCGGACGCACCATGCTGCGTGTCCCCGTCGCCACGCGCAGCCGCGTCACCCGTGTCATCGGCAAGGGCCGCTGCCAGGCAGTGGAGATCGAGCACCTCGACACCGGCAGGCGGCGCACCATCGACTGCGACACGGTCGTCTTCACCGGCGACTGGATCCCCGACCACGAACTCGCCCGCTCCGGTGGCATCGCCCTCGACGAAGGCACCCTCGGGCCCCTCACCGACACGGCACTGCGCACCAGCCGACCCGGCGTCTTCGCCATCGGCAACATGCTCCACCCCGTCGACACCGCGGACGTCGCCGCCCTGGACGGCAAACACGTCGCCTCCCAGGTCATCAACTACCTGCACGGCAGACGACAGCCTTCCGAAGGCGTCCGGCTGCTCGCCGACGAGCCTTTCCGCTGGATCGCCCCACAGATCCTGCGCCCCGACGACCCGGCCCCGGCACGCGATCGCCTTCTGCTGTGGACGGACACCTTCGTCCGCTTCCCCAAGGTGACCGTGCGCCAAGGCGAACGGATCGTCACGCAGCGGACGCTGGCGTGGCCGGCGGCGCCCGGTCGCGTCTTCCGTGTGCCCACAAGCGTGCTCGACGGCGTTTCCCACACAGCAGGCCCCGTCCGCATCGGACTGACCTGAGGCAATGAGACCGCCGACGCCAACCACTCGGCGTGGTGTCGGCGGTCTCCGAGTCGGGACGGCACACCCTGACGGGCAGCGTTCCCGATGCCGCACCGAACTACATGGCGGTACAGAAACTCATGAAGACCTCCGTGGGGGCGGGGGCGGGAGGAGCGCTGCCCCCCGTGGGCACGAACGCCGGCTCGATCCGCCGGGTGGCCGAGCGGGACGAGCAGGCCGTCACCGCGTGGAAGGAGGCGACCTGGGCGGAGGTAGAACAGCCCGGGCGGCCTGCGGGGGCTACATCTGCTTCGAGGACGAGGCAGGCTTCACCCGACGGCCGCCCAAAGGACGCACTCGGGGCCGGCGCGGCCGCACCCCTGTCGTGACAGTCAGCGGCCGCCGCTCGGGACGTTTGTCGGTGGCAGGACTGATCGCCATGCGGCCCGGCTCCCGCACCCGGCTGTGCCACCGCCTGCGCACCCACCCCTCCGGCAAGGGCAAGCGCCGTAGCATGGGCGAGCGCGACTTCATCGCACTGATCGACGGTGTCCACCAGCTCGTCAGGGCACCGATCGTGCTGGTCCGGGACCGCCTGAACACCCACGTCTCCCACGCCATGCGCGAGTTGATCGCCGAGCGTGCCTGGCTGACGGTGTTCCTGCTTCCCGCCCACTCGCCCGACCTCAACCCCGTGGAGTGGGTCTGGGCACACGTCAAGCGCAGCCTGGCCAACCTCGCCGTGGTCGCCCTCGACCGCCCCCGCTGCTGTTCGGCCGGGCATGGCCGGATCCGTCAGCGGCCTGTTTCCCCGGCCAGCTCTGTGCGGGAGGCTGTGGCGACCGCGCACAGCGGCCTGGCCGGCAGAACGGAGCATGTGATGGTCGAGGTACGGGAAGACGACGCGGGGGAGCCCGCGCAGCGCACGATGACCCCGTTCGACGACATCTACGACCAGGCCGATCCCCGCGCCTTCTTCCGCGAACTTGGCGCGTTCGGCTACCGGACACCGCATCACGCCCAGCGCATTTTCCGCCGCCTGGCAGCACTCCGGCTGCGGGCCCCGGGGGAAGTCGTGCTGGACCTGTGCTGTTCGTACGGCATCAACGCAGCCCTGCTCAACCACGAGCTGACCCTGGACGACTTGTATGCCCACTACACGTCGCCGCGGGTGGTGGCCATGACCGCGGAGGAACTGGCCGAGCACGACAGGTCCTTCTTCCGCGCCCGCCGCAGACGGGACGCCGTCCCGGTGATCGGCCTCGACATCGCGCCCAACGCCATCGCCTACGCACGAGCGGTCGGCTTGCTCGACGACGGTTTCGCCGAGAACCTGGAGACCACCCCGCCGACCCGAGACCTGCTGGACGCAGCCCGGAGCGTCCGACTCATCACCATCACGGGTGGTGCAAGCTTCCTGTCCCGGGCCACATTCCAGCCACTCCTGGACAGCGCCCGCGCACTGCCGTGGGTCGCTGCCTTCGTCCTGCGTACCGGCTCCTACGCGCCCATCGCCGAACACCTGGCCGGTCACGGCCTGACCACCGAGACGTACGCCGGGTGCACCTTCGTCCAACGCCGCTTCACCGGCGCTGCCGAGCAGCAGTACGCCATCGACGCGGTGACCGCCCATGGGCAGGACCCGGACGGTAAGGAATCGGCGGGCCATTTCCACACCGCACTGCATCTCGCGCGTCCCGCGGCCGATGTCAGTACGCCTCCGTTCGACGAACTGGTCGCCCGCTGAAACAGCGAAGAGCAGGCCCCGTCCGGTACAGAGGGCGGTTTCCTACACGCCCGCCCTACCAGCGCATACCGGTGAGGCCGAATTCGCAGGCTGCGCGACGCAGGATGCCGGATTCTGCGGTGGTGGGCGGGTCGGTCTGTGCCGGCACGGCCGGAGCGTGATTGTCATGGGCATGGCCCTACCGAAAATCGCTGTTCGCTGGGCCGCACCGAGGAGGGCCCGGGGCGCGGGATCCCCCTTGGCGGCCCGCCTGCGTGCGGAAGGAGCTCACGCCTGGGCGTGCGCGCCTTCCAGCCAGTTGGTGAACTCGCAGGCGAAGTGCCACTGATGTCCAACGAAGACGTGCTCAGGGGTGTTGGCCGGGAACTGGATGGTCAGGCGGATGCGCAAGCCGTCGGGGCCGTCGCCGAACTCATGCATGACGCGAGCGATCTCCGTGCCGTCACCGAGGCGTCCGGTGCCGCCGATGCGTACGGGGTACTCCTCGTGGCCCTCGTCCGCGATTTCGACGCCGTCGTGGAAGGTGAGGAAGAACCGGAGGGGGCCGGATCCTATGGTCTCGATGATCTCGACCACTCCGCCGCTGGAGTCGGCGAGGTAGTGCTCGGGGTTGGCGGAGAGCAGCGCGGACCGGTCGCCGCCCGCGAGCCGGCCCTGCCACCAGGTGAGGAACCGGTCCACGTCGATCCCGGCGACTGTCATTTCGGTGACGGCCGACCGCCAGGTTCCTCCGGACCCGTTCGGAAGCGGTGCCATCACCGCGTCTGACGCGGCGAGATCGAGGGCGAGGAGTTCCCGCATCCGCTCGTCCCCGATCCGCTGCTTCAGCAGGGTGAGCGCCGCCCGTGAACGGTCCAGCTCCCACTGCCGAACGGCATCGTCCCCGTACTCGACACCGTCGATGAGAGTGCGGACATCCAGCGCGCCAGTGTTCATGGCGAAGCCCCTTTCGAGCGAATCGGAGAAATTTTCTCCGCCTACGGCACGCTAGCATAGGCGGAGAGAAGTTCTCCGCTTCAGTGATGGAAGGTGGATCTCATGCGGGCGGACGCCGAACGCAGCAGACGACGGATCCTGGATGCCGCCCGCGATGTGTTCCTGAGCGGGGCCTGGACGCCCCGCTGGACCTGATCGTGCGCCGGGCGGGTGTGGGGCCGGCCACGCTCTACCGTCGCTACGCCGACCGCGAGGCACTCGTGCGTGATCTCACCGGTGACCTGCTCTCACGCCTTGAGGCTGCGGCCCACCAGGCGGCGCGGGAGGAGGGTGACGCGTACGACGCGGTGCGGCGCTTCGTCCACGCGGCAGCCGGCCTCCGGATGGGCGCGTTAATCCCTGTGCTGCTTGAACGGCTCGTTGTCGACCAGGAGTTGATCGAAAGCCGGACCCGCACATCGAGGGCGCTCGACCACCTGATCCGCGCGGCGCACGAATCCGGCCGACTACGCCCCGAGGTGGGGGCGGGGGGACCTGATCCTCCTGTCGATCCGGCTGTCCCGCCCCCTGCCCGGTGGTCTCTCCCGGCTCGACGCGGACGGCACGCTGCTGCACCGCCATTTCGACCTTGCCCTCGACGGCCTGACCACGCAGGCCGCACCGGCGCCCGCCCCTGCCCTGGGCCAACCGCTCACCTTCGCCGCCCTCGTCGCCGCCGCCGACCGCCCGAACACGACCGACTGAGCCCGCCGGCACGGCCCGGAGCACGAGTGCCTCCCTCACCAGGCGGCCCCTGTCGTTGCGGTGCACCGGGACAGTGCGGAGTTCGCCGACGGGCGGGCGCACGGTCACCGCCCGAGGCGCGGCGGGACGAGCTGGATGCGATCGATCCGGGGTGGTGCCCTGCCTGGGACACCGAGTGGCAGCGCTGCTACCGCCTCGTCCAGAACCACGTCAAGGCCAGCGGCGCGCTCCCGGAGGCTACGGGCGGCGTCGTCCAGGGCGAGGACCTCGGCCGGTGAGTGAACGCGCAGCGGTTCGGGCGGGAGCAGCTCCTGCCCGTACAGGCAGTGGATCCTGGAGAACACCCCCAAGATCACACCAGCCGAGGAAGACCACGGTCACCGGATGGCCCACCCCTCTTGCCCGGCGATCGCCTGCCCCGCGAGAGCTAGCACGAAGGCGGAACCGAAGCCCAGGTTCAGTTTGTTGTCATGCAAGAAACGACGCACGCCCGCTCCCTTCCCGACCTGCAAGTCCGCGCGTGGTCCCGCGGCCTCACTGGTGGCACGTGCAGACCGGTCCAGCCCTCGGCGCGGAAGCGGGCCACCCACCGGTGCGCGCACTGTCGTGAGACTCCCAGCTCCCTGGCCACATGCGCCACGGGACGCAGGCCCTGCACGACACGGCGCACCAGAAGGCATCTGCCGTGGAAGGTCAGCCGGGCATTAGGTGGGCCATCAAGACCTCCGGTTGTGGTGAAGACAGGCATCTCCACTACGCCCGGAGGTCTCCTCTTGATCAACTACCGACGCGAGTAACCAACTCATGGCTCCTAGCGGTCCCCCGTACGCTCCCCGCCGTAGACTTATCAGGGGAGCTTGAGCCTTGTCAGACGTCCAGTTCAGGCGGGCCCCGCGAGATTGATCCCGCCAAGGGCGGCGGGATTGGAGTTTCTCGCGGCTCCGGCCATCGCGGGCTCTCTCCAATGAGCGGAAGCCTCTGCCTCGCTTTGTGAGCGGTGGAATCCCCTCAGAAAGGACGTGGGCCAGATGAGCCACCTTGTGAGTCAGGTGCCCATCAGTGACATCACACTGGCCGCTTCGGCTGTGCGCTGGATTTTCCCCCTCGGTATAGCAGTGGTCGTAGTCGCTGTTCTGCTTGGCCTCGTCTGGTGGGACGCGCGCCGTCGGTCTCGGGCACGACAGCAGGGACCACGCGCCGAGCGTTCCTCCCGAAGCAGCGAGAACTTGAGGGCTGCAGATGACTTCGGGGAAGGTCTCAGCCCATACGAGATCAACCGCCCCTCTTCGCCAAGGGACGTACCCAAGGATGACAATGGTGGGGCTTTTGGCAGTGGAGGACCCAGCGGCTGACGGGTCGGCGACATCGGCGGCACTTGCCAAGATCACCGCGCGGTCGAGATCTACTTTCGATACACGCCCTGAGCTTGACTCTGAAGCTTCTGTAGATCGTCAAGCTGCAGGAGACGGCCCGGGTGCGCCGGTGAATGCGCTGGTGAGGTGGCGGTAGACCTCTCGCGCGACGAAGCGCTTGAGGCATCTGAAGATGTCCTTCGTCTTGAGTCCTTCGAGGGTGGTCGTGCGACGTAGTCGCGGGTGCGCGGGTCGTGACGCATGCGGACCAGCACGATTGTGTGCAGCGCGCGGTTGGCCTGGCGGTCTCCACCACGGTTGAGTCGGTGGCGGTCTGTGCGCCCGGATGAGGCTGGCACGGGTGAGGCGGCGCACAGGTGGGCGAATGAGGCCTCTGAAGCGAGCCTGTCGGGGTTGTCTCCGGCGGTGACCAGTAGCTGCCCGGCGGTCTCGGTCCCGACGCCCGGCAGCGCGAGCAGGCCGGGGGGCGGTGCGAGTGATCAGGACGCGCAGGTCGGCGTCCGCGTCTGCTATCTCCTCGCTCAAGTGCCGGTAGCGCTTGGCCAGACGCTTGAGGGCCAGTTTGACGGCTGTGGCCGGGGCAGCCAGGTCGGTGCCCCGGACGGCTGGCGGCCAGCCGTCGGACCAGCTCGGTGGTGGTCAGCGAGCGCAGTGCTTCGCGTACCGCAGCGGGCGCGGTGATGATCAGTGATTTGATCTGGTTGATGGTCTGAGTGCGGGCCTTGACGGCGCTGGCGCGTACCACGCGCAGTCCGCGGATTGCCTCGACCGCGCTATCGCGGTGCTTCGGGGTGCCTGTGGCGCGGCCGGCGAGTACCGCGGTGGCGGCGGCGTAGGCATCAATGGGGTCGGACTTCCCAGCCGCGCGACGAGCATGACGGTCGGGTCGGTCCACCTCGATGACAGTGATCTGGTTGGTATGGAGACAGCGGGAAAGTTCGGCACCGAAGGAGCCTGTGCCCTCCATTCCCACGACCAGTACTTGGCCGTGGGAATGCAGCCATTCCAGCAGGTCTCGGTAGCCCGTGGGCGTTGTGGGGAACGCCTCGGTGGCCAGGTGTCGGCCGATGGTGTCGATGACGGCGGCCTGGTGGAGATCGGTGTGGGTGTCGATCCCGCCGATCACCTCGGTCGGCTGTGACATGGTGGCCGGGTTCCTTCCGTGCGCGGCGAGTGGGCTCGCGCGCACCGGCCGGCAGACGGACACGACTGTGATGGGACCGCTTGGGTCAAGCTTCTATGAGGTCACGATCTCCGGCCGGTACACGCATTGGCACCGCTCGGAAGGCCGACGATTCAGAGTGAGGACAGCCGAAGCGTCAATCGGGGATCGGGTCAGACCCTCGAGCGGTGCCGCCTCATCCTCACAGTCGGGGACCTTGGAGTGACCGGGATCAGGTGCGGGGGCCACGATCCGGGCGACGGTCGACGGCAGCGCGGCGAGGGTCGCGGTAGCGCCGACCGTGCCCTTGACCGCCGCGACGGCGCTCTCAGCCTCCTGCACGGCGGCGAGGATCCGGTCGGCGTGTTCGAGGAGCACGCGTCCCGCCTCCGTCAGTGCCACGTTCGCCCGTCGGGGCGCAGTAGATCGACTCCCACGTTGCGCCGCAGCACGGACAGCTGCTGGGACACGGCACCGGCGGACAGCGCCAGCGACTGGGCGGCCGCGGCGATGGAGCCGCGGGCGGCGGCGGTCTTGAGCATGCGCGGACGGCGGATATCCAGCACAAACCGATAGATTACCTAAAGGGTTTCATCAGAAATCATCTCTTGACCTATTGAGTCATGGTGAGCGACCTTCGGCGCATGGAGAGCTTCGACTGCATCGCCGCGGCTGCCCGGCCCATCCACGACTTCGGCGACGAGTTCATGTCCGACGAGGCGACCGCCGCCGTGGGTCTGTGTGCCGGGTACTCCCAGCTGGGCCAACGCCTCGGCCGTCGCGACCGCCACCACCTTGATCCGGTGACCGCGCCGCCGGTACGGCTGGAACGAAGCTCCGGAGCACGGCGGACACCTGGTGATGTACCCGGACGCGGTCGAAGTCCGCCAGTCACCCCAGTACGGACCCTGATCGCCGCAGGAGGAGTACAACCGGGCCCGGGCCACCAAGTTCCTCTTCCCGCTCTCCCAGCGGCCCAGGAAGCCTGCATAGACCCGAGGCAGGAGCCAATTCTCCCGTTCCCACCGATGTCCCGCCAGGCGCCCCACTCGTCATAAGCCCCGCGCTCCCGGAGCAGCCTGTGGCGGGCCCGGTCGAACATCCACGACACCAGTCGCCGCCGCCAGTCGGGGCGGTGCCACTCCTCCGGATCGCGCTCCAGGAGGTCGCGGTACGCGGGCAGCTGCACATCGACGCATCGTCCAGGTCCAGATCCATCCCCGTGAGCGCCCGGCTGGCGACCCGGATGTCCTGCTCGTCGTACATCCAACGGGCCTTGTGCTTGTAGCAGCGCAGCGCTATGTCGCCGAAGAAGACGTGAGGAGGCGCCCGAGGCGCACGCCGCCGAGCAGCACACCGACGTCCGCCCCCATGTCGATCCGGACGCCGCCAACGCAGCCGATGACGTCGAGCAGGCCCGGGTTGTTCGGCTGGACGAGGACGACTACAGGTAGTTCCCGCCCAGGGCACGGGGCCGATGCCCTGGACAGCGACGATGCGCATACCGTCGCGAGTTCGCATAGATGCAATTGGTGTCGGTCGTAGTTGAGGTACAGGAAGTAGCGCTGAGATTGATCACGGCCGCCCCGCGGTGGGTACAACCCGGGGAGCGCTGTGGACTGTGCGGTGCTGGCTGGGTGTGGTTCCGTAGTGGTCCAGGAACACCTGCCTCATTGTCTCGGCGGAGCTGAACCCGCAGCGCCTCGCGATCGAAGCCAGCGGCAGCGCTGTGGAAACGAGGAGTTGTGAGGCCGACTCGGCTCGGGCGGTCCGTACGAACTGGGCCGGTGTCTGTCCGAGGTGGTCGAGGAACAGCCGGGCCAGATGACGCCCGCTGACTCCCGCGTACGCGGCGAGCGCGGTGGCGCTGAGGTCGCCGTCGAGGTGCCCGGTGATGTGCTCGACGGTCCGTCGCACGGTCCGGTGCTCCGGAGCCGGTGCGTCGACGAACATGCTGATCTGGGCCTGGTTGCCGGGCCGCTGGAGGTAGGTCACCATCATCCGGGCCAGCGTCCGGGCGAGGGCCGGGTTGTGGTCCTCCTCGACGAATGCGAGGGTGAGGTCGAGCGCCCCGGTGACCCCGGCCGACGTGCAGACGTGCTCGTCGCGGAGGTACAGCGGCGCGGGGTCGACTTGGACGGCCGGGTGACGCTGCGCGAGGTCGTGCGCGTACGCCCAGTGGGTCGTGGCGCGCCGGCCGTCAAGCAGCCCGGTCGCCGCCAAAACACTGGCGCCCGTGCACACCGATGCGACCCGACGGCCGATTCCGGCCAGGCGGCGCACGTGCTCGACCAGCCGGGTGTTCTGCGCCGCCGCGGCGTGGCCCGGCCCGCCAACGACCAGCAGCGTGTCGACCGGGCCGCGGGTACGCTCCAGCGCCGCCTGCGCGCCCAGGACCAGTCCTGAGGAGCAGCGCACCGGGCGGCCCTCCGGGGTGACCAGGAGGACGTCGTAGGGCGGACTCGCACCGAGGCGGTTCGCCCCGTCGAAGGCGCTGGTCACGCAGGCGACCTCAACGAGTTCCACGTCGTCGTAGGCCACGACCACCACGCGGTGGCGGACAGCTGTCGTCATGCCTACGACCCTACCGAATCCGTCGGCAGGACAGGTATCCCAGGATTTCGGACATAGACTCCAGAGGCTCCTGTCTCTGGTTGCGGCGGTGGGTGAGGGTGGTCAGGCCGGCCACCGGCCACCCACCGACATTCAGGAGTCCTGTCATGACCGAAACCTCGCCCGTGCCGTCTGCCCCGGTGAAAACCATCGCCTTCGTGCTGTACCCGGGCCTCACGCCGCTCGACATCGTCGGCCCACTGCAGGTCTTCGCAGCGCTGGCTGATCTGGTTCCCGGCTACCGCACCGTCGTGATCGGCGAGCGGATTGAGCCGATAGGAAGCGACACGCCGCTGTCCCTGGTACCCAGTCACACCTTCGAGGAAATAGCGGATCCGCACGCAACGATCGTGCCCGGCGGCCTCGTCCCCACCCTTGCCGCGATGGCCGACGAGAATTTGCTGGGGAACCTACGCGAGACCGCGGCGCGGTCCCAGATCGTCGGCTCGGTGTGCACCGGCTCGCTACTGCTCGCGGCGGCAGGGCTCCTGGAGGGCCGCCAGGCCACCACGCACTGGATGTACCGCGACTTGCTCGCCCGCTTCGGGGCAACGCCGGTCACCCGGCGCTGGGTCGAGGACGGGCACTTCATCACCGCCGCCGGCGTCTCGGCCGGCATCGACATGGCACTGCACCTTGTCGGCCGCCTCGCCGGCAACGAGGTCGCGCGCATGGTCCAGCTGTTCATCGAGTACGACCCCGAGCCGCCCTTCGGCCCGATCGACTGGACAGCTGCCGACAGCGGCCAGTACGCGCCCTTCGCCCAACAGCTGCTCCAGAACGCTCTTGCCGACCACCCTGCCCTGCTGGCGCACCTCAGTAACTGAGCGCCGTGGGCTGCTGGGCGGGAGGGGAACGGCATACGGCGCAGTGGTCATGAGAGGTGTCCTGGGTCGGTCGGGCCGAATACTCCCGGCAGGCTGGGATGCGCACTCCGGCGGTCGCCGAGATGGTGGCGATCTGCTCCTCGACGCCGGTGCGGGCTGCGAGCGCACGGGCGAGGCCCGCCTGGCGGCGGGAGGGCGCCAACCCGGTGCGCAAGGGACGGCCGTGGGGTCTGCATGACCACTGTGCCGTCACGGTTCCCGATAGGCCGCGGTAGCCACCATCGTCCTCGGCCTCTTCGTTTCTCGCGACGGAGAATCGCGCGGTTCCGCAGGAACTCCCACGGGGCAGCCAGCGTCTCCAGTGATCATGAGGGAACGTGTTGAAGCACTGAGTGGTACCGGGGTGGCCCTGGCCGGTGGATTCGTCGGGCTGCTGGGATGGGCCGCGGACGCCGAACCTCGGGCGCGCGCCGGATTCGAAACGGGGCCGGACTGGAGCGTGCTGTACGCGGAGCTTCCACTGACCGTTCTCGTCGGAGTGGCAGCTGCTCTGTCAGCATGGTTGCTGCCCCGACGGTGGATGATCGGACCGTCCGTTGTCGGGTACGCAGGCCGCGTCGCGCTCGTCGCCATAGTGCTGGCCGGATTCTGGCTGGCCGTCCAGGGCTGGTACGCAGGACTACCCGAGTCAGTGCCGGACCACAAGCCCTAGATGTTCCGTCCACGGATGTCGGTGACGGGATTCACGGCTGAGTGATCTCGAAATGGGTGAGGGCCTTGTGGCCTGGTGTGGATTGCGACATCTGCAGCGGCGACCAGAAAGGCCCTGGTGCCTCACCGCAATGCACCCCTGACCGACAACGGACGTCTGCGTCTGGCCCGTTGTGTCGTCGAGGACGGCCGAGCGCCTCCAGGTCTCACCGACGACAGCGCAGCGATGGGCGGTCCGATACCGGCTGTATGGCGAGATGGGCATGGCGGACCGGTCAAGCCGTCCGGCACCTGACCATCGGCTCCGACGTCCCGATGCGTCGAACAGGGGTACTGGCCCTCAGCGAGTACGGAACTCCAACGGAGTACCGCCAGGCACCCGCAGCACCTGACGAGCCATGAGATCCCACCGCTCCCAAGCCGTGATCCACCTCATGGCCCGCCGCCTCACCAGCGAATCCACCCCCACCTGGCGCGGCGCATAGACCATCGCCAATAGAACAACCCGGGATGAAACGCCCTCTGGCGTACATGGCGTGGATGAACACGTCATCGGCGGCGTGCGCCAGGGCGGGCGGTGGATCGCGGTGGCGCCATACCCCGGCGAGAAGTTCCCCTGCAGTTCAGGGCGGGAAGGAACCATATGATCACGGAAAGCATCCCGGGGCTGACAAACCGCTCCGAATGAGGTGGAGAAATCATGTGGCCGCGAGTCGATGGTATGCGCGCGCTGGAACTGGGCTTTCCCGGCGACATGCGGGCCGAGCTGAACTCTCTGGTCCTGGCCGGCAAAAAGATAGCCACGACCTGCCTGCTCAACGAGTACGCCGAAGAGGCCGAGGGGCTGGAGTACGTCAGTGAGCGGCAGTCGCTCCTGGAAGACGAGGGTCGATCGATCGCAACCCTTGAGTACACCAGCGTAGAGGTGAAGCCCTTCACGGAGGTGACGTGGGAACACGCGAAGGCCGAGGGCGAGGGAGATGCGTCTCTTGAGGACTGGCGCGATGTGCACCGCCGCTTCTGGGGCCGTTCGGGCACACCGGTCGAGGATCACACTGCCGTTGTCTGTCTGGCCTTCCGAGTTGTAGGGCGCTCCTGACCCGATCGCGGTGTCGACGGGCGGCAACCGGAGAAAGGGTGACAAGGACCCGGGGAATTGGAAGCCGCCGCTTCAGTCGTACTGGTGCACCTACAGCCGGGCCTGGATCAGCGTGAAGGCCGCCTACCAGCTCACCGCCAACCCCGCCGAGGCCGAAGCCCTGTCCCGGATGCTCGACACCTGCGACACCTGACCGCCAGGCACATCCAGGCAGCTGTGAGCCGGAACCGTCCCGGGGAACTGCCTGAGCACCGGACGAACCCGTCCGCGCCCGACCCGCCGTGGGGGAAGGGGGGCAGGACACCCCGTCCCGGCTACCGTCCCCTGCGGCGACCCCACCGCCCTTCGCACGGCTGCTCAGGCGCTGTTGTTCTTCTGCTGCGGCGACTCCATGGGCGGCAGTCCGCCATCCGGGAACGCGGCGTAGACATCGACGTGCTTGTGCTCCGTGCCCGGGGGGACGGGTGATGTCCGCAACCCAGAGCTGGTTCGGGGCGGTGGCGGTGAACTGCCGCTCGACCAGGTCGGCAGGCCGGTCGGTCTCGGGAGCGGGGCGGGTGGTGCGCGGGCTCTTGGCCCGGATCACTCCGCGCAGGCCGGCCCGGCGCATAAGGCGTTCGACCGTGCAGCGGGCCACCGTGAAGTTCTCGCGGACCAGTGCGGCATGGACTTTCCTGGCCCCGTAGACACCGTAGTTGTCGGTGTGGATGCGGCGTATCTCCTCGGTGAGTTCTTCGTCGCGCCGGCTGCGGGCCGACGGCAGGCGGTGGTGGGCGGCGTAGTAGGTGCTCGGCGCGATCGGCGCGTCCGTCTCGGCGAGGACGTCGCAGATCGGCTGGACGCCGAACGTCTCCTTGTACTGGTCGATGCAGGCGACCTTCATCGCAGTGGACGGTCCAGCTCCGCGGCGAAGAAAGCCGAGGCGGACTTCAATATCGCGTTCGCCCGCCGCAG
>NZ_JBEXPH010000043.1:0-49654 GCF_040611955.1 Streptomyces sp. NPDC006510
GTGCGCGCTATGACTTCGACACCGTCGTCGACCGCCGGGGCACCTGGTGCGTCCAGTGGGACGGGGTGGCGGACCGGTTCGGGGTGGACGGGCTCGAGATCGTCGAGGGCCTCTGGTACATCGCCCATCTGTTCGGCGAGGAGCGACGGGCGATGGCCGAGCTGGAGGCGCTGCTGCCGGGCACCACGAAGCCGTACGTCGGCTCCGCGGGCTTCCGCGAACTGACCGGGCCGGACGGCGAGTCGCTGCCCACCCGCGACCGGGCGAGCTGCTGCCTCTTCTACACGCTGCGCCCCGAGGACACCTGCGTCACCTGTCCGCGCACCTGCGATGCAGACCGGGTACGGAAGCTGACACCCGCTCACTGATCGACACCGCCCGCACAAGCGGTAAGATTCGAACGCAACTCGGCGGTCACGTGCGGACATTCGAGCGGATCCCCGTCATCCGTGCGCCCTGCCGACCCAATGGCGTTCTCTTGCCCCGAAACCCCCCTGCGCGCGACGGGGTTTCGGCAATCATGGCGCCCGAAATGCCCTACGCGATGCAAGGGACCGCGCATGAGACTGACCGACATATCGCTTAATTGGCTGCTTCCGGGCGCCGTGCTGCTCGTGGGAGTCCTGGCGGCGGTGGCGGTGGTCGCACGCGGCAAGCGCGCCGCTGAGACATCCCCGGCCGACGACAGCTGGGAACGCAGCGAGGAGCGTCGCAGACGCAAGGAGGCCCTGTACGCCACCGCCTCGTACGTCCTGCTGTTCTGCTGTGCGGCGGTGGCCGCCGCGCTCTCCTTCCATGGGCTCGTCGGCTTCGGCGAGCAGAACCTCGGCCTCTCCGGCGGCTGGGAATACCTCGTCCCCTTCGGCCTCGACGGGGCGGCCATGTTCTGCTCCGTGCTCGCGGTGCGCGAGGCCAGCCACGGTGACGCGGCGCTCGGCTCACGACTGCTCGTGTGGACCTTCGCCGGTGCCGCCGCCTGGTTCAACTGGGTGCACGCGCCGCGCGGGATCGACCACGCGGGCGCCCCGCACTTCTTCGCGGGGATGTCGCTCTCGGCGGCCGTACTGTTCGACCGGGCACTGAAGCAGACCCGCCGGGCCGCGCTGCGCGAGCAGGGTCTGGTGCCCCGCCCGCTGCCGCAGATCCGGATCGTACGGTGGCTGCGCGCCCCCCGGGAGACCTTCGGCGCCTGGTCGCTGATGCTGCTGGAGGGCGTACGCACCCTGGACGAGGCGGTCGACGAGGTACGTGAGGACAGGCGGGAGAAGGAGCAGAACCGGCTCCGCAGGAAGGACCAGGAGAAGCTGGACCGGGCCCACATCAAGGCGTTGAACCGGCAGAACCGGGCCTGGCACCGGGTCGGCCGCGGCGGCACCCAGGTGGACATCCAGGCCATCACCGCCACGGCGGGCGCCGCCCAGTCCGTCGCGGAGCCCGCCATATCCGAGCCGGGACAACTGCCGTTGCGCCCCCGGCCATCCCTGCAAGCCGTGACGGGACCGAGCGCCGGCACCCCGGACCGGCGCCCGGATGAACCCATCACCGTCGACCTCACCGCCGAGGACGACACCCAGGCACTGCCCCGGCTCGATTCGCTGGAGCAGAAGCTGAAGGATCTGGAGCAGCAGTTCGGCTGACGCCGCACGGATCGGCCGGGCGACCTCGCCCGGCCGGTCCGCGGCGGCCCCGCCGGTCCGCGGCGGCCCCGCCGGTCCGCGGCGAGAGGCCCTGACGGCCCGGTCACCTCCGGTGCGTCAGGGCCTCTCGCCGTCCAGCTCGAACCAGACGACCTTGCCCAGCGCATGGGCGCTGACTCCCC
The DNA here is from genome assembly GCF_040611955.1 of Streptomyces sp. NPDC006510. Classification (NCBI taxonomy): domain Bacteria; kingdom Bacillati; phylum Actinomycetota; class Actinomycetes; order Kitasatosporales; family Streptomycetaceae; genus Streptomyces; species Streptomyces sp. NPDC006510. The sequence goes on from NZ_JBEXPH010000043.1 coordinate 1,820, forward strand.
AGGCGTCCGCGAGACTCTGCACCAGGAGCAGCCCTCGGCCATGCGTACCGTCGTCGGCGTTCGGTACGTACGACAGGGGCAGTCCGGACACGAAGTCCCGTACTTCCACCCGCAGTTTGGCGGGCGCCACACTCACCGTGACGACCGCGCCGTGTCGCGTGTGGATCAGCGCGTTGGTCACCAGCTCGCTGAGCAGGAGCTCCGCCACCCGGGCCGGCTCGGCCCGCCACCGGTAGCGCAGGAACTCCCGTAAGTCACCTCTCACTTCACCCACCGCCGCCAGATCGGTGTGGGCCAGTCTGCGGTGCAGCCGGACCGGCTGCCGCCCTTGCGCCCCCGGCTCGTGCGAGGCCTCGCCTTTCATGGAATCGGCATCTCCCTGACGCTCCATCGTTTCCCCCGCCCGCACAGTCAATCGCCCCCTGCTCGTCGTCCCGTTTTCCCGTGGTGCCTGCTTCTCGCCGAACTCCTTCGCGGAACACGTTCACCGGATGCATGCCCCGCAGACGGGCCGCCACGCTTGTCGACTCATCAATAAGTGAACGGAGAACCGGAACCGGTCCGCGGGCTGCCGGACATCTGCCCGTCACATTTCCGCGCCTCGGGTTAACTTCCAAAAAATTCACATCGGTTGGCGTTGACGGGACCGTATCTACGCGCGTCATCATGGTGGCTATGCGAATCCCCCCACGGATCACCACGCTCGGTGGCGCAGCCGCCCTCCTGTCCGTTCTCCTCGTCGGCGGCCCGGTCACCACGGCCACCGCCTCCCCCGCGTCCATCGACTCGGTCGGCAGCATCTGCTATTCGGCGCTGCCCTCCCAGGCGCACGACACCCTCGACCTGATCGATGCGGGCGGCCCGTTCCCGTACTCGCAGGACGGCTCCGTCTTCCAGAACCGTGAAGGCGTCCTGCCCGGCCAGAGCACCGGCTACTACCACGAGTACACGGTCATCACCCCCAACTCCCCGACCCGCGGCGCGCGTCGGATCGTCACCGGTGAGCAGGCGCAGGAGGACTACTACACCAGCGACCACTACGCCACCTTCGACCTGATCGACCAGGGCTGCTGAAGCCCGGCCCCTCCGGACCGATCCGCGCCGTAGCCCCCCACCTGCGGCGCGGATCACGGACCGGGGGAAGCGAACGGACTTGTACGCTCCACCCATGACCGTGACCTATGTGATCGACGGCTCCCGGGTCACCGGCCTGGAGCGGTTCTGGCAAGTGATCGGCGAGGCGGTGAACGGGCCGGGCGGGTATTTCGGCCGCAACCTCGACGCCCTCGCGGACTGTCTCGGCGGCGGGATGGGCACTCCTGACGACGGCGATTTCGTCTTCGAGTGGCGGGACCACGCGTCTTCCGCACAGGCCCTGGGCCATGAGGAGACGGCGCGCTGTCTCCGGGAGAGCCTGAGCCGGGTGCATCCCACCAACCGGGCGGCCGTCCAGCAGCGGCTGGAGGAGGCCCTGGCGGGGCGTGGGCCGACACTCTTCGAGCTGATCGTGGAGATCCTGACGAGCGGCACGGCGCCCGGCGGGCTGCGGCTGCTGTGAGCCGGTGAGGTTCGGCTGGGCCGGCCTGCGGAGGGGCATCCCCTCCGCAGGCCGGCCGTTGTCGTGTGTGGTGCTCAGTACTTGGTGGAGACGGTCACACCGTCGAATCCCTCAACGGCGTGCAGGCTGATGAAGCGGTCTCCGGCTTCCGGGTGGTCGATGGTCAGCGTGTGCTCGTTCCCGGCACCGACGGCCCGGCTGGTGTAGGCGTCGGTGGTCGCCCACTTTTCCGCGTTGTAGTAGAGGTCGGCGTCGCCCGAGCCGCCCGTCACGGTGATCTGCAGCTGAGCGGTCCCCGCCGGAATGCGCACGTACAGATAGGCGTAGTCGTCCTTGACCGCCTTCAGCCCGCTGCGCTTGCAGTCCTTGCCCAGCTCCCTGGTGTCCTTCCCGGGGCACTCGCCCCCGGGCTCGGTGGGCGTGCCGCCGCCGCAACTGCCGGCCGCGCAGGCGGTCAGCCAGGTGTTCCAGTCGGTTTCGTAACGGTCGCCGATGGTCGATGTGAGCAGGGTGCGGGCACCGTCCCAGTCACCCTTGCGGTAGAGGCCGAGGAGCGTGTCGATGTCCCCGCGGTGGGACTCCAGCATGTAACGGACTGCCAGATAACCCCAGTTGTAGACACGGGTCTGGTCGGCGTTCTCGTAGGTGGTGTCGAACAGGGTCCGCAGGGTGTAGGTGCGGTTCGCGGCCTGGGCGATGGCGGCCTCGTAGTCGAGCTTGCGGTACGAGTAGGAGACGAACTCCGCGAAGCCCTCGACCCACCAGACGGTCGGCGTGGTCATTCCTGCGGCGAAGTCGCCGTACATGTTGTAGCGGCCGTCGAGGTAGTGCGTGTACTCGTGGTTGAGGTTCCAGATCTGGAAGTCGGGGCGGGCCCACTCTGCCTCGTAGGCTATGAACCGGGGCTGGTTGCCCTCGGCCTTGGGGTCGCCCTCCAGGTACATGCCGCCGTTGTTGGTGTCGATGCCGAAGATCACTCCGGCGTAGGTCTGGTAGTCGGTGCTGGAGTCGAAGGCCACGACCTCGATGGTCTTGTTGTTGTCGTCGGCGACCGCGCCGTTGTCCCGGGCCACCTCGTGGAAGTAGGCGTCCTGGTCGCGCAGGCTGGTGCAGCTGGCTTCGAGCTCCTCCGCGGTCATGTCCTGCGCCCGGATGGTGATGCTGTCGCTACAGGTGTGCTTCACCGGCAGGACGGCCTTCTCGAGACGCTCCGCGAGGTCACAGGCGCCGTACTCCGCGCAGTTGTCCTTGTCGTAGGCGTCGACCATCTTGGCCAGATTGACCCAGAGCGGGGCGGTGGGGCCGTCGATGGAGCTCTTGCCCATCAGGTCGACCGCGAGCGGGCTCGCCTTGGCGCGCAGCGAGTCCTCCTTGAGGAAGCGGCCGAGCTCGAGTCCCGCGTTGGAGACAAGGAACGACTGCTTGGTGTCCAGCAGGTCGAGGTGGTTCGCGGCGAAGTCGTGCAGGGAGTTCAGCACGCTGGAATCGGCCTCGATGGCGCTGATGAACTCGGGCACCTGGTGACCGCGGAACATGATCGTGTACACGCTGTTCACGGCGTTGAGCATGTACCAGGAGCTGTTGTACGACTCGTCGTAGTCGGTCAGCATCCGCTTGACGATGCTCAGGTAGCGGGCGTTCTCCTGGGCGCTGTCGACCAGGATGATCGCCTCGGACAGGCTCTCGCCGTTGGCGTCGGTGACGTCGAAGGCGTGCGAGGAGCCGAAGAAGCCGTCGAGCGCGCCCTGGATGGCCGTGCGCAGGCGCGGCCCGTACTCTCCGACGGTGTCGGGGTCGTAGTACTGCACGTAGTAGCCGGCCCGGAGGAAGAGGACCAGCTGGGGCATGCCGGTGCTGCTGTCACCGGGGTAGGAGGCCGATGCGTCGCGCATGGCATCGGCGATGGTGACCATCTGGTCCTCGCGGAAGGCGTGGTAGCCGTCCTGGCCCTGGAGACGGAACAGCGTGTTGACGCAGTCGGTGGTCGCCGCCTTGACCTTCTCGACCAGGGCGCCTCCGGTGTTGTTGGTGAAGTCGGTGATGTTGCACTCGGCCGCAGCCTTGCCGGACTTCTTGGCGCGGGCCCGCTTCTCGGCCTTCATCGAAGGTGCCAGGTGGCTCGGGAGCGCGGTGGCCGGGTCGTCGTAATCCCGCTTGAGCGCGTCCTTGGATGCGGACAGCGGCGGCCGGTAGGCGGCCTTGAGCGACTTGCGTTCGACGTGAGTGGCATCGTCGGCGGGTGCCGTCAGCGCCTCGGCGGTGGGGCCGCCGGGGTCCTCGGTCCGGGGTTCCACCCGCTTCTGGGCGGCGTCCGAGAGGTGGGGGGTCACGGTCGACGCGGCGGGGCGTTGCTCGACGGCCTGGCTCGGTGCCGTGAACAGGCCCACGCTCAGGCATGCTGCCAGGACCGCAGTGGACAGTCCGGTAAATCTCTGATGAACCGTTCGGTTCTTCACTTGCCGCCTCCCAGCGGAGTGGTGACCGCGCAACGATGCGCGGCTGTGGGGGAATGCGCGGGGTCGGTGCCGGACCGGGTCTGAACTCCACTCACGTTGTGACATGAGCACGGCTCCTTCCCGCTGCGGGCTGTACAATGGCACATGTCACATGTCCTTCGGAAGCCCTCTCACGCACATTCATCTGCGCGACAACTTCCCGTCAGCACCCGGGATTTGTGATGCGGCCCGCACGTACCGGCCGCCACCACCGTCTTTCCGGCCGCCGCCGCCGCCGCGTCCGACAGAGCCCGGAGCCCCGCGCCCGGACGCCGACAGACCCTGAGGAGCAATGCCCGTGCCCCATTCCTTCTCCGCGCCCCGTACCAGCAGTCACGACCTGCCGGTGTCGCCCGCCCTGGACGCCTTCATGAGCACGGCGTGGGCGAAAACCCCGCTGTCGGCGGACACCCGTGTCCCGTCCTACGACGTCACCCCCGCCCGCCGGGCCCGGCTGGCCGCCCGATTCCCGGGCGAGCGTCTGGTCATCCCGGCCGGCGCGCTCTCCGTCCGCTCCAACGACACCGACCACCGCTTCCGGCCGCACACCGGCTACGCCTGGCTCACCGGCCTCACCGGCGAGGACCAGGCCGGTCACGTCCTCGTCCTGGAGCCGGACGGCGACGAGCGGCACGAAGCGGTGCTGTATCTGCGGCCGCGGTCACCACGCACCGGCCAGGAGTTCTACCGTGACCGCAGATACGGGGAGTTCTGGGTCGGGCGCAGGCCCGACCTGGCGGAGGCCGCCCGGCTGACCGGCATCCGCTGCGCGCACCTGGACGCCTGGGAGAAGCTGCTCACCGGGCCGCAGCCCCCGGTACGGGTGCTGTCCGGGGTGGACCCGTCCGTCGATGAACTCCTGCGCTCCTGCCGTGCGTTCCCGCTCGGGCGCTCGGCGCCGGCCGGGCTCGAAGCAGTGCTCAGCGAGCTCCGGCTCATCAAGGACCCCTGGGAGGCCGGACAGTTGCAGCAGGCCGTCGACGCGACGACGGCGGGGTTCGAGGATGTGGTGCGAAGCCTGCCGCAGGCACTGCGGCACCCGCGCGGCGAGCGCTGGATCGAGGGCGTCTTCGATCTGCGCGCCCGGGCGGAGGGGAACGGTCCGGGCTACTCCACGATCGCCGCGGCCGGGGCACACGCCTGTGTCCTGCACTGGATCCGCAACGACGGCCCGCTGGACCGCGACCAGTTGTTGCTCCTGGACGCAGGGGTGGAGACCGACTCGCTCTATACGGCCGACATCACCCGCACCCTGCCTCTGTCCGGCCGCTTCTCCCCCGTGCAGCGCACCGTCTACGAACTGGTGCTGGCCGCGCAGGACGCGGGCATCGCGGCCCTGCGTCCTGGGGCGCGATTCCGTGACTTCCATCTGACGGCCATGCGGGTCATCGCCGAGGGGCTGCACGAGTGGGGCGTGCTGCCGATGTCCGCGGACGAGGCGCTCGATCCGGACAACGGCTTCTACCGCCGGTACACGCTCTGCAGCAGCGGCCACATGCTCGGCATGGACGTGCACGACTGTGCGCAGGCTCGTGCCGACACGTATCTGGACGGGCGTCTGGAAGCCGGTCAGGTGCTGACCGTGGAACCCGGGCTCTACCTCCAGCCCGACGACGAGACGCTGCCCCGGTCGCTGCGCGGGATCGGGGTGCGGATCGAGGACGACCTCGTGATCACGGCCGACGGCGCCCGTCTCATGTCGTCCGAGCTGCCGCGCACCGCCGACGGAATCGAGGAGTGGATGGGCTCGCTGCTGGAGACCGGGGCCTGACGACCCGCTTCAACGGCCGCCCGGCCGCCCGGGCGGGCGGCCGTTGAAGGACGGGGGCCGGGGCGGGCCTGCGGAGCCCGCGGGAGAGAGCGCCCGGGCAGCGGTGCGGTCGGTCCGAGGACTCCGGGCGGAACCGGTGGATCAGGCCTCTGCGGCCGGCAGTGACACCCTTCTGACCCGCATGCCTCCCGTGCCCGTGTCGTTGGGCTCCTCCTCGGCCCAGAGATTCCTGACATGTGACATATGAGCCAGCATGCACCTCTCTGCGCGCTCCGCGTTGCCCGCGATCAGGAGGTCGAGCAGTTGACCGTGCTCCTCGGCCGACTGGACCAACAGCCCGGTTTCGTCGAGCCGGTTCAGTCCGAAGAGGCGCGATCGCTTGCGCAGATTGCCGACTTCCTCCACCAGGCGGCGGTTTCCCGCCAGGCCGAGCAGTTCGAGATGGAAGCGGCGATCGGCCTCCAGATAGCCGAGGATGTCGTGCTCGGCGGCGGCTGCGACGATCGCCTGGGCCAGTGGCCGCATCGCCTCCAGCTCCCTGGTCCTGCCCATCCGGGCGATGCGGCCGATGGTGGGGACCTCGATCATGACCCGCAGCTCGGTGAAGTCGTCGAGATCCTGTTCGGTCAACTCCGTTATGCGGAAGCCCTTGTTGCGTACCGCTTCGACCAGGCCCTCGCGAGCCAGGTCGAGCATGGCCTCGCGGACCGGGGTCGCGGACACTCCGAAATCGGCGGCGAGCGTGGGAGCGGAGTAGATGACACCCGGGCGGAGGTCCCCTGCGATCAGGGCCGCCCTGAGGGCGTTTGCCACCCGGTCACGCAAGTGCTCCTGCGCGGAGATGGCGTTGAGCGTCGTCAGGCGGGCCATATTTGTTCCTCCAGCGCCGTGCGGGGCCTCAGAATACAATGTCACGTTTCCGTCAGGGCCCGTCGCTCCGGAGCTGTGGACAACTCGCTCAGAGCGCCGAATTCCGGTGCACCGCGGCGGCGACAGCGAGGTCCTCCCATCCCATTCCGACGCTCTTGAAGAACCGGGGGCCCTCGAAGTCGGCCAATTTCCCGCCGGGGTTGCGCCCGGTCACCAGCTCGGCGAGGTTGCCGTGGATGTCCTCGGCATCGAAGGCTCCCTCCCTCATCGGGATCAGCAGATCGCCCGCCTCCGACAGTGCCGCCGCCCGCGATTCGACGAAGACGGCGGAGCGGGACACCAGAGCGCTGTCGACCTCCCGGGCATCGTGGGTGTGCGAGCCGACCGCGACGACCGTCGCCCCGTCCGGTACGAGGTCACCGTCGAACAGCGGGGTGGCGGAGGTGGTGCAGCAGAGCACCAGATCGGCCGTGCCGACCTCCCCGGCGCCGTCGGCCCGCGCAACGCCGGCGTCCGCACCGAGCCGACGGGCGTGCTCGGCCAGTGCGTCGGCCCGGTGCGGGGTACGGCCGACCACGGTTACCCGTTCGACCCGGCGTTCCGCGAGCACCGCGGCAAGGTGCCCGTACGCCTGCGGGCCCGTTCCGAAGAGCACCAGATGGTGCACGACGGGCCCGGTGAGGTGGCGGATCGCGAGTGCGGACACGGCCGGTGTGCGCAGGGTCGTGAGCGCGGCCCCGTCCAGCAGGGCCAGCGGCAGCAGGGTGGGGGCGTCGAGCAGCAGATAGCTTCCGGTGATCCGGGGCAGGTCGCGCGCCGGGTTGGCCGGGGCCACCCCGGCGATCTTCACTCCGGTCACCTGCTGCGTGGTGGCGGGCATGATCAGCAGTTCCCCGCCCGGCACGGTGAGATGGTGCCGGGCAGGTGCTGTCTCCGGATCCAGTCCCCCGCGCAGCGCCACCTCCAGTGCGTCCACGGCTCCGGTCGGTCCCAGGGCCTCGATGTCATCGGCGCCGAGCAGGGGCAGCTTCACAGCAGGAATCCTTCGGGGAAGGGGTCGGACGGGTTCAGGAAGAATTGTGCGGTACCGGTGATCCAGGCGCGGCCGGTGACGGTGGGGACCACGGCCGGCAGCCCGCCCACGGTGGTTTCCTGGACGAGGCGTCCGGTGAACGAGGTGCCGATGAACGACTCGTTCACGAAGTCGGTGTCCAGGGGGAGTTCACCCCGTGCGTGCAGTTGCGCCATGCGTGCCGAGGTGCCGGTCCCGCAGGGCGAGCGGTCGAACCAGCCGGGATGGATGGCCATCGCGTGCCGGGAGTGGCGGGCGTCGGACCCGGGTGCGATGAACTGCACGTGCTTGAGGCCGTGAATGTCCGGGTCCTCGGGGTGGACGGGCCGGTCGGTGCCGTTGACCACGTCCATCAGGGCGAGTCCGGCGGCCAGGATGTCGTCCTTGCGCGCCCGGTCGAAGGGCAGCCCGAGGTCGGACAGCCGCACCATCGCGTAGAAGTTGCCGCCGTAGGCGAGGTCGTAGCGCACCGTTCCGTGGCCCGGTACGTCCGCCGTCCGGTCGAGCGCGACGCTGAACGCCGGAACGTTGGTCAGCGTCACGGCGGTGGCCGCGCCGTCCCGCACCGCCACGTCGACGCTGACGAGCCCGGCCGGGGTGTCCAGTCGTACGGTGGTGACGGGTTCGGTGACCTCCACCATGCCGGTCTCCACCAGGACGGTCGCCACCCCGATGGTCCCGTGCCCGCACATCGGCAGAAAGCCGGAGACCTCTATGTAGAGGACGCCGAAGTCGGCGTCCGGCCGGGTGGGTGGCTGGAGGATCGCGCCGCTCATGGCCGCGTGACCGCGCGGTTCGTACATGAGCAGGGTGCGCACGGCGTCCCGGTGCTGCTGGAAGTAGCTGCGCCGTTCGGCCATCGTCGCACCGGGGATGGTGCCGATGCCTCCGGTGATGACGCGGGTGGGCATGCCCTCGGTGTGTGAGTCGACGGCATGGAAGATGTGACGTGTCTGCAAGGCTCCCCCTGGTTCGTCACGACGGACACGAAGAACACGAGAAACGGGACGGAACGCTACGGCCGGGCTGGGCCGGGCGTTCCGTCCCGGCGTACGGCGGCGGGGCGCCGCTCTCAGTGAAGGCCCCCGGCGAGTGCCTTCTCTGTCGCGGCACGTACGGCGGCCGCGTCGTCGGCGGGGAGCGGGAACCGCGGCGGCCGCGTGCGGCCCCCATGGCGTCCGGCGACGTCCATGGACGCCTTGATGGCCTGGACGAACTCCGGCTTCGAGTCCCATCTCAGCAGCTCGTGCAGCTCCCGGTACAGCGGCAGGGCAGTTGCCATGTCACCGGTGACAGCGGCCCGGTACAGATCGACGCAGCAGGACGGCAACATGTTCGGGCAACCCGCGATCCACCCGACGGCGCCGGCGAGTGCCAGTTCCAGCAGTACGTCGTCGGCGCCCACGAGCAGGTCGAGGCCGGGCGCCCGTTCGGCGATCTCGTACGCCCTGCGGACGTCGCCGGTGAACTCCTTGACGGCCACGATGCTGCCGTCCTGGTGGAGGCGGGCGAGCAGGTCCGGTGTCAGATCCACCTTGGTGTCGTACGGGTTGTTGTACGCGACGACCGGCACCCCGACTTCGGCCACATCGGCGTAGTGGGCGCGCACCGCCGCCTCGTCGCAGCGGTATCCATTGGGCGGCAGCAGCAGTACGGAGCCGGCCCCGGCCTCGGCGGCCCGTTCCGCCCAGCGCCGTGACTCCGCGCTGCCGTAGGCGGCGACGCCCGGCATGACGCGGCTGCCGTCACCCGCGGCTTCGACGGCGACCCGGACGACCTCGTCGCGTTCGCTGTCGGTCAGGGTCTGGTACTCCCCCAGTGAGCCGTTGGGCACCACTCCGTCGCAGCCCGCCTCGATGAGCTGCCGCACGTGGGTGGCGTAGGCGTCGTAGTCGATGGTGCAGTCGTCGCGCAGGGTGAGCGGGGTGGCGACCATGACCCCGTGCCAGGGGCGGGTGCGCGAGTCGGTGTTCGTCTGCATCGTGACTCCTTGAGAGGTGTGACATGTCATGGTGTGGCAGAAACATGGACAAGGGTTGGCGAACGTTGCGCTCAGTTGCGCGCGGGAACCCGTCGCGGCGTGCCGTCGGGCTCCGAGTGGAGAACCGGCTGCGGGCCTACCCGGGGCCGGACAGGTCGGCGAGCGTGGACAGCTTCACGGGGCAGGCCAACGGGCGCCGGTCGGGTCCGCCCGGCTCGTGTCCGGCGCCGTGCGCGGCGGCGAGTTCACGGACGGCGAATCCGCACGTCCGGCCCTGGCACCACCCCATTCCGGCCCGGGTGAGCAGTTTGACCGTCCTGGTGTCACCGGCTCCCAGCTCCTCGCACGCCGTACGGATTCGGCCCGCGGTCACCTCTTCGCAGCGGCAGACCTCCGTATCGCCGGTCAGCCACCGGCTCCACCCGGTGCCCGGCCGGTGCACGGTCCCCATCAGCGCGGCGAAGGCCCGCAGGCGGCGCCGGGAGCGTCGCAGCCCGGCCGCTCTGCGCGCTTCCCCCTTCCGCACCCCGCCCCGCACCTCATGAATGACGGACAGTGCCGCCAGCTCACCTTCGCAGAGCGCGAGTTCGACGCCGCCGACGCCACCGGCCTCACCGGCCGCCCAGACCCCGGGGACGGTGGTCCTGAGCTGTTCGTCCAGGGTGACCGCGTGCGTTCCGTCGAGGCCCGGACGCGTACCGCAGCCGGCTGCCACGGCGAGCTCCAGCTGCGGCACGAGCCCGTGTCCCACGGCGAGCGCGTCGCAGGCGATCCGGTGGCCGGTCCCCTCGACGGGACGCCACTGACGGTCCACCCTGCTGACGGTCACCGCCTCCACCCGCTCGTCGCCGTGCACCTCGGTGACCGCCCGGTGGCTCAGCACCGGGACCCGGGCACGGGCCAGCCCCGCCGCGAACCGGGCCCCTTCCACCGCCTTTCCGGGGTTGACTGCCAGCACCCGGGGAGCACGGGCGTACGCTCCGTAGCCGGCGGCTTCGACCAGCGCCGGGACGCGGGCCCCCGCACGCGTCAGCGAGAGGGCGACCGCCTGCAGGAGCGGCCCGCTCCCCGCGACCACGATCCGGCGCCCCGGCAGCACCAGCCCCGACTTGAGCATGGCCTGGGCCCCCGCCGCGCCCACCACTCCCGGAAGTGTCCAGCCCGGGAAAGGCAGTTGACGCTCATGGGCGCCCGTCGCCAGAAGCATCCGGCGGGCCCGGACGGCGCTGCGGGCCTCCTCGTCGGCCCCGGAGACCGCGTGCAGGATCCACTCCCCGTCACCGGTTCGTTCGACCGTCCACACCTGGTGGCCGGTGAGATGGCGGATCGCTCCGCTGTCGCGGTGCGCGGCCAGCCGCGCGGAGAGTTCCGCGAAGGCGCGCCAGCCGTGGTGAAGGGCCCCGGGCCGGGTGGCGCCGAGTCCGTCGGCCGGGCTGCGGTAGTACTGCCCGCCGGGCGCGGCGGCCGCGTCCAGCAGAACCACGTCGAGCCCGTGGTCGGCAGCGGTGACGGCAGCGGCCAGACCCGCCGGTCCCGCGCCCACCACCGCGATTTCGGCGCGGTCGGTCTCCCGCGCCAGGGGCTCATCCGTCGAGTGCGGCATGCCCGTCACCCTCCTGCGTGGTGATGGCGTCGCCCGGCTTCGCGGGCAGCAGGCACGCACGCTGGTTGGGCCGGCCGTTGACGGTGGCCAGGCAGTCGTAGCAGGCACCGATGCCGCAGAAGGCGCCCCGCGGACGGCCGTGGACCCGGGTGGTGCGCCAGGTCAGGATGCCCGCCGACCAGAGTGCGGCGGCGACGGTCTGGCCCGGCAGTCCGCGGATCGGGCGGCCGTCGAAGGTCAGCTGGAACTCCGGTTCGGGCGTGGCCCCGACGAGTTCGGCGGGGGTACGTGCACGGGTGCGTCTCACTGGGTCCTCTCCTGGGGCGTGGTCGCCCCGCTCTCCACCGTCACGTGACATGGCTTGTGGCATCGAACCGCTCGGGTGCGAACGGGGCCAGATCGAGTGCGGGCCGCTTTCCCCCGATCGCGTCGGCGATCAGCAGTCCGGTCGCGGGCGCCAGCCCGATCCCGGCCCCCTCATGACCGCAGGCGTGGAAGAGCCCCGGCACCCGGGGGTCCGGCCCGATCGCGGGCAGATGATCGGGCAGGTAGGGGCGGAATCCGTGGTAGGCGCGCATCACCCGTACGTCGGCGAGTACGGGGAAGAGCGCGGCGGCCCGGGCCGCCAGCCGGGCGACCACCGGAACGGACAACGTCCGGTCGAAGCCGACCCGTTCGCGGCTCGCTCCGATGAGTACCGGCCCCGACGGCGTGCCCTCCACCACGGGCGAGGTCTGCAACGCGGCGGACCCGCTCGACACATCGGCCACGTACTCCGCGGCGTAGACCTTGTGCCGGATCAGCCACGGCAGTGGTTCGGTGACCAGCACGAACCCTCGGCGCGGCAGGACCGGCAGGTTCACCCCGGCCAGTGCGGCCAGGTCACCGCCCCAGGTGCCCGCCGCGTTGACCACGACGGGGGCGCGCAGTTCGCCCCGTGCCGTGCGCACCCCGGATACGGCGCCCTCCCGGTCCCTGAGTATCCCGACCACCTCCTCCCCCGGGCGGACGAGCGCGCCGGCCCGGGCGGCCGAACGCAGCAACTCGGCTGCGGCCAGGGCTGGTTGGACCTGTGCATCCTGTGGGTAGTGGCAGCCGCCGGCCAGCCCCGGTGCGAGGTGGGGCTCGATGTCGCGGAGCCGGTCGGATGTGACATGGTGCGCCGCGACGCCTGCCGCCCGCTGACCGGCGGCCGTCGCGGACAGGGTGGCCAGGGAGTCCTCGGACGCCGCGACGACCACACCACCCTTCATTTCGTACTCGATGTCCGGGGGCAGTTCCTCGGACAGTTGTTGCCACAACGTTGCGGAGAGCAGGGCGAGTTCAAGCTCCGGACCCGGCACTTTGTCGGAGACCAGGAGGTTGCCCTCGCCTGCTCCGGTGGTGCCGCCGCCCACCGGCCCGCGGTCGACGACGGCTACGGACAGTCCGGACCGGGAGGTGTAGTAGGCGCAGGCCGCACCGACCACTCCGGCCCCGACGATGACGACATCCAAGGGGTGTCTCGTGAGCACGGCAGTAATATGTCACATTGCTCAAGGGTCGCCAAGGGTGCGCACAGGGCCGGTTGATCAACCGTCACCCCGTCGCACGGCTCGCAGGGGTGCCGGGCCGGTCGCCGGGGAAGTGGAGCCATGGACACCCGCAGGCGCCGACCCCTTGGAGCCGTGATGCACGACGACCGCACCCTGGTGGAGGACCGCCTCGAACGCGCCCTTCACCAGTTCATCCGCCCCGCCCAGTACCCGGCCCGCACCCCGCTCGCACTCTCCGTGCGGCACCTCCCCGGCGAACCCGTTCCGGTGGCCCAGGTCCTCGGGGAGTCGTTCGAGCCGTTCAGCACGGGAACCGAGTGGGGGAAGCCCTGGTCCACCAGCTGGTTCCGGCTTGAGGGGACCGTTCCCGAGGAGTGGGCGGGGCGGCGGGTCGAGGTGGTCGTCGATCCCGGGTTCTCCGGTCAGGGGCCGGGCTTCCAGGCCGAGGGCATGCTCTATGACGCCGCGGGCGTCCCCATCAAGGGCATCCATCCGCGCAATCGCCATCTGACGCTGGCCTCCCCGGCCACGGGCGGTGAGCCGGTCTCGCTGCTGCTGGAGGCGGCGGCCAACCCGGCCGTCCTGGAGCACGGCTTCGCGCCGACGCCGCTCGGGGACGTGACGACGGCCGGTGACCGACCGCTCCACCGGTTCGCCTCCGCGGACCTGGCGGTGCTGGACGAGGAGGTCTGGCATCTGGTCCTGGACACCGAGGTGCTCTCCGAGCTGATGCGGGAACTCCCCGTCGAACGCTCTCGACGGCACGAGATCCTGCGGTCGCTGGAGCGCATGCTCGACGCGCTGGATCTGCACGACGTGGCGGGCACGGCGCGGGCCGGCCGGGACGAGCTGGCCGAAGCGCTGTCCCGCCCGGCTGCGGCGAGCGCGCACCGGATCTCGGCCGCGGGCCATGCGCACATCGACTCGGCGTGGCTGTGGCCGCTGCGCGAGACGGTGCGCAAGGCCTCGCGCACCTTCGCCAATGTCACCGCGCTGGCCCAGGACTATCCGGAGCTGGTCTTCGCGGCTTCGCAGGCCCAGCAGTACGCCTGGGTGAAGGAACACCAGCCGCACATCTGGGAGCGGATCAAGCAGGCCGTGGCGGACGGGCAGTGGGCGCCGGTGGGGTCGATGTGGGTGGAGTCCGATTCCAATATGCCCGGGGGCGAAGCGCTGGCCCGGCAACTCGTGCACGGCAAGCGGTTCTTCGAACGGGAGCTGGGGGTGGAGACCGAGGAGATCTGGCTGCCGGACTCCTTCGGCTACACGGCCGCCTTCCCGCAGCTGGCCCGGCTGGCGGGGGTGAAATGGTTCCTGACCCAGAAGCTTTCCTGGAACCAGAGCAACAAAATGCCCCATCACACCTTCTGGTGGGAGGGCATCGACGGGACCAGGGTCTTCACGCACTTCCCGCCCGTGGACACCTACAACGCCCAGTTCCACGGCAGCGAACTCGCCCATGCCGAACGGAACTTCGCGGAGAAGGGGCTGGCGACCCGCTCCCTCGTCCCGTTCGGCTGGGGTGACGGCGGGGGCGGCCCCACCCGCGAGATGCTGGAGAAGGCGCGCAGACTAAGGGACCTGGAGGGTTCGCCGCGGGTCGACATCGAGCGCCCGGCCGCGTTCTTCGCGGCGGCCGAGGAGGAGTACGGGGCACAGGCCCCGGTCTGGTCGGGCGAAATGTATCTGGAGCTGCACCGGGCCACGTACACCACCCAGGCCAAGACCAAACAGGGCAACCGCCGCAGCGAACACCTTCTCCGCGAGGCCGAGTTGTGGGCCACGGCGGCGGCCCTGCGCAACCCGTCCGACCGCTACGGCTATCCGTACGGGGCGCTGGACCGGCTGTGGAAGACGGTCCTGCTGCATCAGTTCCATGACATCCTGCCCGGCTCGTCGATCGCCTGGGTGCACCGGGAGGCCCGCGAGACCTACGAGCGGGTGCGGGCGGAACTGGCGGATCTGGTGGCGGACGCGGTGGCCGCACTGGGCGCGGCCGATGGCCTGGTGGCGCTCAACTCCTCCCCGTACCAACGCCGTCAGGTGATGGAGCTGGACGCAGAAGCGGGCGCGGTGCTGCCCTCCGGCGCGCGGGTGCAGCGCCTGGGCGACGGTCGTACGGTGGTGCTGGCCGACAGCCCCGGGCTCGGCGCGGGCCCGCTGAACGGCTCGGCGGTGCCGGAGCACCCGGTCACCGCGACCGACGCGGCGGGCGAGGGCCTCGTACTCGACAACGGGCTGCTGCGGGTGGTGGTCGACGGCGACGGGCTGATCGCCGCCGTCCGCGATCTCGGCGCGGGGCGGGACGTCCTCGCCCCCGGCCACCGGGCCAACCTCCTCCAGCTGCACCCGGATCACCCCAGTCACTGGGACGCCTGGGACATCGACCGGCACTACCGCCGCACCTGGACCGACCTCACCGACGCCGACTCCGTCGAGCTGGTGGAGGAAGGGCCGCTGCGGGCCGCGGTCCGCGTCCAGCGGTCCTTCGGGCACTCACATGTCACACAGGAGATCCGGCTGACCGCGGGCAGCCGGCGGATCGACATCGACACCGAGGTCGACTGGCGGGAGTCGGAGAAGGTCCTCAAGGCGGCGTTCCCGCTCGATGTGCACGCCGAACGGTCCACGTCCGAGATCCAGTTCGGCCACGTCCACCGCCCCACGCACGAGAACACCGGCTGGGACGCGGCCCGCTTCGAGATCTGCGCCCATCGCTGGCTGCGGGTCGCCGAACCGGGGTACGGCGTCACCCTGCTCAACGACTCGACGTACGGGCACGAGGTGACCCGGACCCCGCACGGTTCGGGCCTCGGCACGACCGTACGGCTGACGCTGCTTCGCGCCCCGCACAGCCCCGACCCGGAGGCCGACCTCGGCCGCCACCGGTTCGGCTACGCGCTGGCGCCGGGCGGCGGGATCACGGACTCGGTACGGGAAGGGCTCGCGCTCAACCTGCCGTTGCGGGCGGCGGTGGCGCCCGTTCTGCCGTCACTGGTGGACACGGGGCATCCGGCGGTCACGGTGGAGTCGGTGAAGCTCGCGGAGGACCGGAGCGGCGATGTGATCGTGCGGCTGTACGAGTCTGCGGGCGGCCGCGCCGGCACCACGCTGCGGGTCGGGTTCCCCGTCGTACGGGCCCAGGTCACCGATCTGCTGGAACGGCCGCTGCGCGAGGCGGACACCGACGAGCGGGGTCTCGTACTGTCGCTCCGGCCGTTCCAGATCCTGACGCTGCGGCTGACCCCGGCGTGACGGCCCGGCGACGGGCCCCGTTCAGGGGCGGGGCACGTTGCGCAGATTGGAGCGGGCCATCTGGACCATCCGGCCCACTCCCCCGTCCAGCACGATCTTGCTTGCGGAGAGCGCGAAGCCGGTCACCATCTCGGCGCTGATCTTCGGCGGGATGGAGAGGGCGTTGGGGTCGGTGACGACATCGACGAGCGCCGGGCCCTTGTGCTTGAAGGCATCCTTGAGGGCGCCTTCGAGCTGCTTGGGCTTCTCCACCCGCACGCCGTACGCCCCGGCGGCTCGGGCGATCGCCGCGAAGTCGGGGTTCTTGTTGGTCGTACCGAACGACGGCAGACCCGCGACCAGCATCTCCAGCTCGACCATGCTGAGCGAGGAGTTGTTGAACAGCACGACCTTCACCGGCAGGTCGTACTGCACCAGGGTCAGGAAGTCGCCCATCAGCATGGTGAATCCGCCGTCGCCGGACATCGAGACGACCTGCCGGTTCCGGTCGGTGAACTGGGCGCCGATGGCCTGCGGGAGCGCGTTGGCCATCGAGCCGTGACTGAACGATCCGATGACGCGGCGCTTGCCGTTGGGAGAGAGATAGCGTGCGGCCCACACATTGCACATACCGGTGTCGACGGTGAACACGGCGTCGTCGTCTGCCAGTTCGTCCAGGACCGAGGCGACGTACTCCGGATGGATCGGGACGTGCTTCTCTACCTTGCGGGTGTACGCCTTGACCACGCCCTCCAGCGCGTCGGCGTGCTTCTTCAGCATCCGGTCGAGGAACTTGCGGTCGGTCTTGACCTGCACCTGCGGGGTCAGACAGCGCAGGGTCTCGCGGACATCGCCCCAGACCGCCAGATCCAGCTTGGAACGACGGCCCAGGTGCTCGGGGCGCACATCGACCTGGACGATCTTCACATCGGACGGGAGGAAGGCGTTGTACGGGAAGTCGGTGCCGAGCAGGATGAGGAGATCGCACTCGTTGGTCGCCTCGTAGGCGGCGCCGTAGCCGAGCAGACCGCTCATGCCGACGTCGTACGGGTTGTCGTACTGGATCCACTCCTTGCCGCGCAGCGCGTGCCCGACCGGGGCCTTCACCCGTTCGGCGAACTCCATCACCTCGGCGTGGGCGCCCGCCGTGCCGCTGCCGCAGAACAATGTCACACGTTTCGCCCCGTCGACCATCCGGCGGAGCTTGTCGATCTCCTCGTCACCGGGCCGGACCGTCGGCCGCGAGGTGACCAGCGCGTGCTCGATGGACTTCTCCGGTGCGGGCTGCGATGCGATGTCACCGGGCATGGTGACGACGCTGACCCCACCCCGGCCGATCGCGTGCTGAATGGCCGTCTGGAGCAGCCGCGGCATCTGCTGCGGGTTGGAGATCATCTCGTTGTAGTGGCTGCACTCCTGGAAGATCAGCTCCGGGTGGGTCTCCTGGAAGTAGCCGAGACCGATCTCGCTCGACGGGATGTGCGAGGCGAGGGCGAGCACGGGGGCCATGGAGCGGTGGGCGTCGTAGAGGCCGTTGATGAGGTGCAGATTGCCGGGGCCGCACGATCCGGCGCAGGCCGTCAGCGAGCCCGTGATCTGGGCCTCCGCGCCGGCGGCGAAAGCGGCGGTCTCCTCGTGCCTGACCTGGATCCAGTCGATGGCCCGGTTGCGGCGGATGGCGTCGACGACGGGGTTGAGGCTGTCGCCGACGACGCCGTACATACGCTTGACGCCCGCCCGTACGAGGATGTCGACGAACTGCTCCGACACGTTCTGCTTGGCCATGGGTGCGTACCCTTTCCGCGCTTCGGCTTCCGGATTCCGCATCCATCAACCCATGGCGCGCGCGGTTACGCCTCCCAGACGCCGACGCCCGTACGGTCGTCGGAGTACCCCTTCACGCGGAGCTGGGTGTCCGCGAGGAAGGCCACGAGCCCGGGTGCGTCGTCGGGCGCCCAGCGTCCGGCGAGCTCCCGGGCCAGGGCGGGTTCGCCGCGCAGCGGTTCGGCCAGTCCGGGACTGCACAGCAGCAGGGTGTCTCCCGGCCGGGCCACCGAGCCCCGGAACCGGAACGGTTCTGCCGGTGGGCCGGGCGGGGGCTCCGCATACGGGGCCGCGGGCGTGGCGATGGCCGGATCCTTGGTGAGGCGGTCACCGTCGGCGCCGCTCTCGGGGGACGCGGCCCCGGAGCCGGGACCGGCTCCGGGTTCCGTGCCGATGTCGTCGGCTGCCGGAACCACCGGTTCGAGGTCCTGCCAGATGCCGTCGCGCAGCCGGAAGAGACCACCGGCGCCGATGCCGAAGAAGACCCGCGTACGGCAGTCGGGGTCCGCCGACAGCAGGAGGCAGCGCAGACCCGCCGTGTACTGCTGCGGCTCCGTCCCCAGCTCGGCGGCGCGGGCGCGCAGCTTGCCATATGTGCGGTCGGTGAGCCGGTTCAGACCGGATTTGAGGTTTCCCCGGCGGCCCGCCCTTATGTCCTCGGAGAGCCGGACATGACTGCGGCCGACCGCTGCGCCGATCCAGCGGCAGGCGTCGGCCGCCGCAAGGTGTGCCGAGTCGGAGGCGCGGGCCCCGGTGGCGACGGCGACCAGGACCAGCGCGCGCTCGTCGGTGCCGAAGCGCGCGGTGAGCAGCGCGTCGCGGCGGGGCTCGCCGCGAAACCGTGCGGAGTCCCCGCGCACGGAGGCGGCGCGCAGGGTGTACGTGCCGTAGCGGGCGCCGTCGAGCACCGTGTCGGCGACGAGGCCGTCCAGCTCCTGCGGGACGGTGGCGGGCAGCGCGGTGGGCTCGGCGTCGTAGGTGGGCGGCCGGTCACCCACATGGCCGATCACCGGGCGGAGTACGGGGTCGGCTTCGCGCCCGGCCCCCGGTGCGGGTTCGACGGGTGTGTCAGATGTGACGGGTGCGATGACCGGGGCGACGGGGGCCTGCGCAGCCACGGCTCTCTCGGCGACCGGCCGTCTGGGCAGGGGCGGCGCGGGCGGCGCGGCCACCGGGTCGCGGACCGGCGGCACGGGCGGCGGCTCCGGCGCGCCTCGTTCCTCCCGGGCCGGCGGCCGGTCGGGCGCGGGCGGGGGATCGGCGGGAACGGGCGGGGCGGCGAAGGTACGCGGCTGCGGCGGACCGGCCGGGTACGCCCCCGACGCACGTATGGTCGCGACGGGCGGCTCCCACGGAGCACGCTCCCGCACCGGCCGCTCCACCGTCACCGCCTGGGGCGTCGCCCCCGCCGCCCCGTCGGATCCCCCGGGTCCAACCGGACCCACCGCGTCCGACGCCGAGTCGAAGCGGTCGTCGAGACTGTCGGCCGCGTCGCTCGTCCCGGTGTCCAGGGCGTCCTCGTCGTACAGCCTGTGCCACCAGTCGTCCTCGTGGGCGGCGGGCCTCTCCCCCTGCTGACTCATGCCCTTATTGTCGACCGCGAGGGCCGTACGAAAACGGGTCATCCGGAAAAGTGGCCGCGAACACGGGTCCGCCGGGCGGCCCCACCCCCCACGGGAAGGACGCCCGGCGGACCGGTCGGGGCGTGATCAGCGCACGGCGTACGCGTCGTTCACGGTCTGGATGACGGAGTTGCCGTTGGCGTCCGTCAGTTCGGTCTTCAGGGTGACCGGCTTTCCGGCCGCGCCCGCGTGGTTCACGGTCGCGGTCCACCGGCCGCCCTGCTGTGCGGTGGTGGCGTCGTGCCAGGTCTCCCCACCGTCGTACGAGTACGAGACCTTGGCCGCGACCAGCTTGCCGGGCGTGTAGCCGGCGTGACCGGTGACGCTCAGGCCGATCGTCCGACCGTCCTTGGCCGCGAGGGTCTTGAGCCCGTCCGTGTCCAGGTCGTAGCCCGGGAAGAGCAGCGGAAGCCCCTGGGAGTACACGTTCTCGTCCCGCTTCGAACGGAACTTCCAGGTGGTCTCGGTCCGGGTGGACCGCTTCCACACGGCGGCGGGCTGACCGATCCTCGTGGTCATCATGGTGAGCTCGTACGCGGCGTCCTCGGCCGGGACGGTGAACACCCCCGACGGCCAGCCGGACTCGCCGATCAGCTTGCCGCCGCTGCTCAGGCGCATGTTGCCCAGGTCACCGAAGGAACCCTGGAGACCGGCGTGCTCGCTGTCGCTCCAGAAGCCCGGGGCGACACCGATCAGGTTGTCCTGGCGCTCGGCGGCGAGCTGGAGCTTGCCGGCGTCGTCGCGCGGGGCAGCGGGAACCGGGATGCCCCGGTACCAGTTCTCGGTGCGCTTCGAGCCCGCCGTGTAGGTGCGCGGCTGGTCGACCATCAGCTCGCCCCAGGGGAAGCTGGAGGAGAGGTACCGCACCCAGGCGGTGTCGCCCGCCGAGTAGTACTCGGTGCGCTTGCCGGGGGCGGCGACGACATCGCTGGCCGCGGAGAACGCCCCGCCGTACGGCCGGTTGATGATCACCGTGTCGACGTAGTCGGCCGCGACGCCCATCGCCTCGTAGTTGGCGGTGACCGTGCCGAGCTTGGTGTCGCGGACCTTGTAGGTGCGGTCCGAGGTGATCGGGCCGGTCTCGGGGAAGGCGAGGTTGTAGACGAACGGGCTGACGGCGGTGGCCTTCCAGCGCAGCTCCACCGGGCCGTCGGCCAGGGCGGCCTTCAGCGCGGCGGCCTCGCCGGCCTCGATCCCGAGTGCGGGCACCGGCGCCTGGGCGTAGCCGACGGACGGGCGCCAGGGACCCGCGGCGGGGCGGTGGGCGATGACGGCCTTCGCGCCCGCGGCCTTGGCGTCGCGCGCCTGGACACTCACGGAACCGCCGTCGCCGACCTCGATCAGGGCGATCTTCCCGGCCACGCCGGCGGCCTTCAGCTCATCGGGGGTACCCGTACCGGCGTCGACCAGTGCGGCCTCGCCCGTGCCGTCGAGGTTGACGGAGCCGGTGCTCGCCACCTGCGGGTGCAGTTCGGCGCCGCCGACCACCGACAGCTTCTCGATCTGCGGGGCGTACGCGCGCCAGAAGCTGGCGAACTCGAAGTCGCCGTCGCTCGCCCTGCCCTGCACATCGGCCAGGTAGTTCTTGATGGCGGAGCCGGCGGTGATGGCGCCCGAGTGCAGCCAGACGTCGTCCCAGCTGCGGCCGAACGCGAGTGTCGTGGAACGGTTCTCGGAGGCGCGGTCCTCGGTCTTCACCTGGATGCGGTGGGCCTTGCGGGCGTCCAGGACCACGGTGGTGTCCTTGGTGACGTTCAGCTGCGGCCGCGCGAGGTAGGCGACGGACTCGTCCAGGTTGCCGGTGGCGTCCTTCGGGTCGGGCGTGGTGACGAAGCTGGACACGAAGTACGCGCCGGGGCGCACCTGGTAGACCTGGTCGGTGGCGCCGTCGTTGAAGCGGCGTTCGCCGCTGGAGGTGTCGGTGCCGATGACGTCCAGCGAGGAGGAGCCGGTGGCGGGCTTGCCGGTGCGGTCGACGAGCTTGACCCGCAGGGTGACGGTCTCGGCTCCGACGTACAGCGAGAACGGGGTGGAGACCTTGACGCCGCCGGGGCCGGTGGCCAGCACGCGTCCGGTGACGTCGCCGTACTGGGCGGCCTTCAGCTTCGCCGTCGGGTCGATCTCCAGCGGGACCTTGACGGCGGCCCCGGCCGGCACGGTGACGGTGTGCGTGTGGAGCTTCGCGACCGAGGAGCGGACGGCCGAGCCGTCGTTCCCCGTGACGCCCTCGACGCTCAGCGCCAGCTTCACCGGCTTGGTGCCGGAGTTGGTGTACGGGACGTCGACCGTGGTGCGGTCGGTCCGGTCCTGCGGCCAGTTGAAGGTGCCGCCCTGGACGGCGGGGGCGCCGACGACGGTGGTGTCGATGGCGGCCTTGACATCGAGGCGGCCGCCGCCGGTCTCACGGACGTCGCCCGGGATGTCGCTCTCCGCGGACGAGACGAGCGCCGCCTTGATCTGCTGGGCGGTCCAGTCCGGGTGACGCTGCTTCACGATGGCCGCGGCGCCCGCGACATGCGGGGTGGCCATCGACGTACCGGACATCGACCGGTAGGCGTAAATGCCGCGGCCACCGGCGGCGGCGGCCGAGATACCGACACCGGGGGCGGAGATCTCGGGCTTGAGGGTGTGCGAGCCGATCACGGGTCCGCGGCTGGAGAACTGGGCCGTGGAGTCGTCGCGGTCGACGGCGCCGACGGTCAGCACGCTCGGGGCGCAGCCGGGGGAGGAGACGGTGTTCAGCGTCGGGCCCGAGTTGCCGGCCGCGATCACGAACAGGGTGCCCTTGTTCTGGGCGAGTTCCTCGGCGGCGACACTCATCGGGTCGGTGCAGTCGGTCGGCTCCGGGCTGCCGAGGCTCATGGAGACGACGTCGGCCTTCTGGTCGACGGCCCACTGCATGCCGGCGATGATCCAGGACTCGGCGCCGGATCCGCTGTCGTTGAGGACCTTGCCCGCGAGCAGGTCGGCGCCGGGGGCGACGCCCTTCTTCTTGCCGTCGCTGGCCGCTCCGGACCCGCCGACGGTGGAGATGGTGTGGGTGCCGTGGCCCTGCCGGTCGTCGGTGGTGCCGGAGTCGGTGAAGTTCTCCGAGGCGGCGACCCGGCCCTTGAGGTCGGGGTGTTCGGCGTCGACACCGGTGTCGAGCACGGCGACCTTGGTGCCCTTGCCGTCGTATCCGGCGGCCCAGGCGAGGTCGGCGCCGACCTGCTTGGTCGACTTGTCGAGGGTGGCCTGAACCTTGCGGTCGAGCCAGAGCTTCTTCAGACCGGAAGCCGAGCGGGAACGGGTGTTGGTGACGTCCGACCAGAAGTCGGCGGCCTTCGTCTTCTCGGCCTTGAGCGCGACACCGTCGATGGCGTCGAGCGCGAGTCCGCGCTTCGCGCCGCGCGGGGTGGCGAACGCGGCGGTGGCCGGGCTCCTGTCGTAGACCGCGATCAGCGGCAGCGCCTTGTTGTGCGCGTCGTCGTAGCCCTGCCGGATGAGGCCGGTGACGTTGAAGAGCTCCTCGTCGACCTTGCCCGCGGCCAGCGCGGCGACGGCGGTGTCGGGGTAGACGTAGAGGTCCTTGCCGGACTGCCTGGTCTGGACGAGGGGGACGGTTCCGTCTTCCCGGGGCAGCGCGGTGACCGAGGCGGTCCCCGAACTGTCCGTGCTCACCAGCATCTTGTCACCGGTGACCAGCGTCACGGTGACCGGCTTGCCCTTCTTGGCGTCGGCGGCGACGCTGCCGGTCAGTGGTCTCTTCCCCGTCGCGTCGTCCTGCGGCGCTGCCGTGGACGGTGCGATCGCGGTGACGGCCAGGACGGCGGCGGTGGCCGCTCCCAGTGCCGTGCGCGATATCGGACGCATCGCTCTCCCCAAGTGAATCCGGAACCAACTGCGCAAACCGCAGCCTTCCGGAGGTTGTTGGTACTGCGGTGGCGCCACATTGGCAGAGCGACAGGCGATAAGGGGATGATGTACACGGCGGGTTTACGCCGTGGCCGTTTTCCGCCATGGCCGAACGCCCAACGACAGCGACAACGTGCGGAATCAATGCGTCCGGGAGGGGTCCGGGGATGCTGGGAGCCATAGGTCTCGACGAGATACAGGAGTCGGCGTACCGCGCGCTCGTGGCGGTGGGAGCTGCGGAGGTCGCCGATCTCGCGCACCGGCTGACGCTTCCCGAGCCGGACACCGAACGGGCCCTGCGCAGGCTGGAACAGCACGGGCTCGCCGCCCAGTCCTCGGCGCGCACGGGGCGTTGGGTGGCGGCCCCGCCGGGCGTGGCGCTCGGGGCGCTGTTGACCCAGCAGCGTCATGAGCTGGAGCAGGCGGAGCTGGCGGCGGCGCTGCTCGCCGAGGAGTACCGGGCGGAGGCCGCCGAACCGGCCGTGCACGACCTGGTCGAGGTGGTCACGGGGGCGAGCGCGGTGTCGCACCGCTTCCACCAGTTGCAGCTGGGTGCGACGAGCGAGGTGTGTGCCCTGGTCACCGGGAAGCCGATCGCGGTCAGCGGAATGGAGAACGAGGCCGAGGAGCGGGCGGCGACGCGCGGAGTGTCGTACCGGGTGGTGGTCGAGCGCGAGCTGCTCTCGCTGCCGTTCGGGATTCTGGAGCTGTCGGCGGCGCTGAGCCGGGACGAGCAGTGCCGGGTCATCGACCGGGTGCCGACCAAGCTGGTCGTCGCCGACGGCGCCCTGGCGATGGTGCCGCTGACCGGGCGCGGCGCCGAGCCGGCCGCGCTGGTGGTCCATGCCTCCGGGCTGCTGGAGTCACTGATGGGACTCTTCGAGGCGGTGTGGCGCGAGGCCATGCCGCTCAGGCTGGGCGAGGCCGACCGGCCGCAGGAGGACGACACGGGTCCCGATCCGACGGACCTGGAGATTCTGTCGCTGCTGCTGGCCGGGCTGACGGACGCGAGCGTGGCGAAACAGCTGGAGCTGGGGCTGCGGACCGTGCAGCGGCGGGTGAAGGGCCTGATGGAGCTGACGGGCGTTTCGACCCGGCTGCAACTGGGCTGGCACGCGTACGAACGGGGCTGGGTGTCCCGCACACCACGGGCCTGAGCTGCGCCGACGGCCGCCGCCCCCGCGAGCGCTGACGGGCGGGACCGCCCGGACTCCGGCAGGCTGGTCAGATGAGTGTGTGGCAACTCGTCGCGGTCGGCCTCGTCATGCTCCTCGGCCTGTTGGGCGTGCTGGTGCCGGGAGTGCCGGGGCAGGCGATCGTCTGGGCCGCCGTGCTGTGGTGGGCGCTGACCGACATGACACCGGTCGCCTGGGGCGTGCTCATGGGCGCGACAGCGCTGCTGCTGCTGAACCAGGCGCTGAAGCCGCTGCTGCCACCGCGCCGCCCTCGTGAGACGGGGGCGCCGCGCAAGACGCTGATGCTGGGCGGGATCGCCGCGATCGTGGGCTTCTTCGTGGTGCCGGTGGTCGGTGCGGTCGCCGGATACGTGGGGGCCATCTACGGCGCGGAGCGGTTGCGGCTGGGCAGCCGCGGGGCGGGCTGGGCCTCGGTGCGCTCGGTGATGCGGGCGACCGGCTATTCGGTACTCGTCGAGCTCTTCGCCTGCCTCCTGGTGACGGGAGCCTGGCTGGGCGCGGTGATCTGGGGCTGACCAGCCTGTATCCCGTTGAACTCGGTCCAGGTACACGAAAATACATCGGATCTCTTCCGCTCCATTGACGCAGCAATGCCCCGCGTTTACCTTCCCTCAAGGAATAGCTCGGATGAATTGACGCGCCTGCGTACGAGTCGCCAGGAGACGCCTTGCCCACAGCACCGGACCCCTCCCGCACGCCCCGGACCGAAGCCTCGTCACCGTCCCCTTCCCGGCCGTCCCCCTCCCGGAGAACGGTTCTCGCCACCGGCACCGCGATCGGCGGCGCACTCGTGGCGGGCGGTGCCGCCGTCCCGGCCCTGGCAGCCGCCCCGGCCGCCCCGGTGCCCACCACCGTGCGCTCCCCCGACGACAGCTGGCGCACGGTCCTCGACGACGCCGACCTGCTCTGGCAGAAGCTGCCGAAGACCTGGTACGAGGGCCCGTATCTGGGCAACGGCCGCCTCGGCTCCGGCATCTACGCGGAACCCGGCGCCACCACCCGGGCCGTACGCTTCAACGTCCAGCACTCCGAGGTCCAGGACCACCGCCCCGAGTTCGGTTCGCTCTTCGGCCTCGCCCGCCTCCCCATCGGCCACTTCACTCTGGAACCGGTCGGCACCATCACGGGCATCGAGTGGTGGATGCGGCTGCGCACCGCCCAACTCGAAGGCACGATCACCACGACCGCCGGCACCCTGGAGTTCCGCGCCTTCGTCCACTCCACCAGCGATCTGCTCGCCGTGGAAGTCACCCCGAGCGCGGGCGAACAGGACTTCCGCTGGGTCTTCCACCCGGCCGAGGCGATCAGCCCGCGTGCCGCCTTCAAGCCCCTGCCGAACGGCTACACCGGCAACCCTCCGGCGTTGATCGAACAGCACGACGGGACCACCGCCGCCGTCCAGCCGCTGCTCGCGGGCGGTCAGCACGTCACCGCCTGGCGCGAACGCGCCAGGGCCACGACCCGCACCCTGTACGTCACGGTCGCGCACTCGCACCCCACCACAACGGCCCGGGACCGTGCGCTGCGTACCGTGAAGACCGCTTCCGCGCTCCCGTACGGTCCGCTCGCCACACCCCACCGCACCTGGTGGGACCGGTTCTACCGGAAGAGCTTCCTGTCCCTGCCCGACGCCCGGCTCCAGCGCTTCTACTGGATCCAGCTCTACAAGACCGCGTCTGCGGCCCGCAAGGACGCCCCGGTGATGGCCACCTCCGGCCCCTGGCTGGAGCCCACCCCCTGGCCCAACACCTGGTGGAACCTCAACGTCCAGCTGGAGTACTGGCTGATCCACGGCTCCAACCACCTGGAACTGGACGCCGTCACCCGCGCCCTGAGCGAATTCCGGGACCAGCTCTCCCGCGAGGTCGCCGCCCCCTACCGGGCCGACTCGGCCGGCATGCCCCGTACCACCGACCCCCAACTGGTCAACGGCGCTCCGGTGACCGACGCCGGCTTCGGGGTCGGCATCCCCGGCCAGGACCCGCCCACCCCCGAGGTCGGCAATCTGACCTGGGCACTGCACAACGTCTGGCTCTCCTACCGCCACACCATGGACGAGTCGATCCTGCGCGACACGCTCTTCCCGCTGCTGCGCAAGGCCGTCAACTACTACCTGCACTTCCTCACGCCCGACGCGGACGGAAAGCTGCATCTCCCGGCGACGTTCTCCCCCGAGTACGGCGTCAACGCCCCCGACTGCAACTACGACCTCATGCTGCTGCGCTGGGGCTGCCGCACCCTGTTGGACTCGGCGGAGCAACTCGGCATCCACGACCCGCTGACCGCCCGCTGGCAGGAGGTCCTCGCCAGGCTGACCCCGTACCCGGTCGATGCCAACGGGTTCATGATCGGCGCCGGGGTGCCGTTCGCGAAGTCGCACCGTCACTACTCGCACATGCTCGCGGTGTACCCGCTGTACGAGCTGACGGGGGCGACGGCCGGCGAACGCGCCCTGATCGAGAAGTCCCTCGCCCACTGGGTGGGCTTCGAAGGCGCCCTGCAGGGCTATACGTTCACCGGCGCCGCGTCGATGTCCGCGCTGCTCGGCAAGGGCGAGGACGCGCTGAAATACCTCGGGCAGCTGATGAGCCGCTTCATCCAGGCGAACACCATGTACAAGGAGTCGGGCCCGGTCATCGAGACCCCGCTCTCGGCGGCCCAGTCCGTGCACGACATGGTCTGCCAGTCGTGGGGCGACACGATCAGGGTCTTCCCGGCACTGCCCGCCGCCTGGCGTGAACTGACCGTGCACGACTTCCGGACGCAGGGCGCGTTCCTGCTCAGTGCGGTACGCGAGGAGGGCCGGACCCGTTGGGTGCGGCTGACCAGCGAGGCCGGCGCACCCTGCGTCGTACACCATGGCATCGACGGCCCGGTGGAGGTCCGCGACGGGCACGGACGGCCGCTGGATCACGAGGAGTCGGCCGACGGCACGGTACGCATCCGGCTCCGCAAGGGCGACTCGGCGCTGATCACGGCGAGGGGCGACCGACCGGATCTGACCATCCGCCCGGTGCCGGCGAACGAACCCGCGCCGCGCTGGGGCCTGCCGGCATAGGCCCACTCACAACAGCCCCAGGTGACGCACCCCGTACGAACGCCAGGGCCGCCACCGGTCCGCCCCGGGCCGTCCGTCCGGATCCACATCCGGGTCACCCAGCGCACGCATCCTGATGAGCGCCGCGGCTGCCGGGCCGATCCCCGGCAGCCGCAGCAGTGCCTGCTCGGCCTCGTCGCGGTCGGCCCCGGCGTCCAGCCGTACGTCCCCGTCGGCGAGCGCGGCCGCCAGCGCCCGCAGCTCCGGGCCGTCCGCCGCACCGGCCAGCACACCCGGCTCGGGGAACACATGAGTCAGCCCGCCGCAGGGCACATCCAGAACCTTCCCGTACGCCTCCACGAGCCGCTCCGCCGCGTCCCGGCCCACCACCGTCCGTACGGCGAACTCCTCGGGATCCGCGGCCCCCGGCGAACGCAGCCCGGGGCGGGTGGCAACGCCCGGAGCGAGTCGCGGGTCGGCACCGAGCCGCTCGTCGACGGCGTACGGATCGGCGTCCAGATCGAAGAGCCGCCGCAGCCGCTGGACGGCCGTCGTCAGATCCCGCAGGTCGGTGAGGTGGATCCGGGCGTCGAGCCAGGCCCCGGCGGACCGCTCGTCGACGGCCACGATGCCCGTGCCGTACGGAAGCCGCAGGGTGCGCCGGTAGGTACGGGCACCGGTCTCGCCGCTGACCTCCTCGATCCGGGCGACCGTCTCACCTGCCAGCAGATCGAAGACCTCGCGGGCCGCGTACGGCCCCCGGTG
This sequence comes from Streptomyces sp. NPDC006510, assembly GCF_040611955.1. Taxonomy (NCBI): domain Bacteria; kingdom Bacillati; phylum Actinomycetota; class Actinomycetes; order Kitasatosporales; family Streptomycetaceae; genus Streptomyces; species Streptomyces sp. NPDC006510. Next base: position 30,277 of record NZ_JBEXPH010000043.1, read on the forward strand.
GGCGAGCCGCAGCGGGATCCCGGTGGTCCGCGCCTCCCGGACCGACGCTCCCAGCCCCGTCCCGGCCTCGGCCCTCAGCGCGCTCGGCGTACGGGCGTAGATCTGCCGGATCGTGTCGTTGAACTGGCGCACACTGGCGAAGCCGGACGCGAAGGCGATCTCCGTCACGGGCAGCCCGGTGGTCTGGAGCAGTACGCGTGCGGTGTGGGCCCGCTGGGCACGGGCGAGCGCGACCGGGCCGGCGCCCAGCTCGGCGTTGAGCTGCCGCTGCACCTGGCGTGAGCTGTAGCCGAGCCGGTGGGCGAGGCCGGGCACGCCCTCCCGGTCGACCACCCCGTCGCCGATCATTCGCATGGCGCGGCCCACGACATCGGCCCGGACGTTCCAGTCCGCCGAGCCGGGCACGGCGTCCGGACGGCAGCGCCGGCAGGCCCGGAAGCCGTGGCCCTGCGCGGCGGCCGCGGTCGGGTAGAAGCGGACGTTCTTCCGCTTGGGCGTGACGGCGGGGCAGCTCGGCCGGCAGTAGATGCCGGTCGTTTCGACGGCGAAGAAGAACTCCCCGTCGAAACGGGCGTCGCGGCTGCTCACCGCCTCGTACCTGGTCCGTTCATCCATCACACCGTCCAGTCTGCGGCACCCTCCGGTGCCGCACTGGCGGTTTTCGGACGCGGACCCAGCGGCCCGCGGCCATGAAGCCGCGGACCCGGGGGCCACGGTCTACCGCACCCGGCCCCGCTTCGCGTTCATGGCGGCCCGGCCCTCGGCGCCCTTGCGCTTCCATTCGCGCAGGATTTCCGACCGCACCCGGGCGTCGGTCTTGGCGACGATGCGCTGGTTCTCGCGCAGCAGTTTGCGGAAGCTGTCGAGGCGCCGTTCGTGCAGCGAACCGTCCTCGATCGCGGCGAGCACCGCGCAGCCGGGCTCCGAGTCATGGGCGCAGTCGTGGAACCGGCACTGCTCGGCCAGCTCCTCGATCTCGGAGAAGACCTGGCCGACGCCGGCCTCCGCGTCCCAGAGGCCGACCCCGCGCAGTCCGGGGGTGTCGATCAGCACGCCCCCGGAGGGCAGGACCAGCAGGTTGCGGGTGGTGGTGGTGTGCCGGCCCTTGCCGTCGACGTCACGTGCGGCCTGCACCTCCATCACATCGCGGCCGAGGAGGGTGTTGGCGAGGGTCGACTTGCCCGCGCCGGACGCCCCGAGCAGCACGCTCGTACCGCCCGAGACAATGGCGGCGAAGACATCGACCCCCTCCCCCGTGGCGGAGCTGACGGGCAGCACCTGCACCCCGGGCGCGACGCCCTCGATGTCCTGGACGAGGTACGACAGCGTGGTGGCGTCCGGTACGAGGTCGGCCTTGGTCAGCACCACGATCGGCTCGGCGGCGCCGTCCCCGGCCGGCCCCCCGTCCCGCAGCAGCGCGTCACCGCTTGAGCTGGACATGGCAAGCGCCAGGAAGCGTTCCACCCTCCCCAGGTCGAAGTCGACCGCGAGGGAGAGACAGATGACGATGTGGTCCACGTTGGTGGCGAGCACCTGCCCCTCGGAGCGCTGCGACGACGTCGAGCGGACGAAGGCGGTACGCCGCGGCAGCAGCGTCCGTACGAATTGCGGATCGCCGTCGGGGTCGACCGCGACCCAGTCGCCCGTGCAGACGATCCGCATCGGATCGCGCGGGACGACGAAGGCGGTGTCGGCCCGGAGGGTGCCGTGCGGGGTGACGACATCGCACTGGCCACGATCCACCCGCACCACGCGTCCGGGCAGCAGACCCTGCTCGGCGTACGGTGCGAATTCGGCCGCCCACGCGTCGTCCCAGCCGTACGGGGTCAGCGGATGCGACGCGGGCGAGCCCTGAAGAGAAGAAGCAGAGGACGGAAAAGACGGGAAAGACAAGGGAAACCCTTCAAAGGGGTGGCCCCGGCAACGCGCGCACAGGCGCGGAAAGTTACGGAGTAGGTCAGCCGGCGACCACGGGGGTGGGAACGATGCTCTTCTGGTTGTGGGCAGCGCCCACCGCAGTGACAGTCATCACGATCCTCACCTCCTGGTTCAAGCACGGGACCGACAGCGGTAGTTGATCTCCGCCGTCCGGAACTCCGAACACCATAGCCCGCGCGCATCGAGCGGCTCAACACATTTGATCGCAGCCGTCGGGAGCCGTCCATCGCGTCCTCCGCACCCTTCGAACGGAGACGATCCGGGCGGCATTCACCGGAGATATCCGGCTATATCGCTCGATCAGGTGATACTCATGCACAACGACCGGTCCGGGGCCGTTATGGTGCCGAGCATGACCTCACCCCAGACCGCCACCGGCACGTTCACCCAAGCCCAGTTGGGCACGATCACCCTGATCGGCTGGAGCGGCGAACACCCCGCCGACGGCCGCGATGTCGCCTTCCTTCTCGTCTACTCGCTGGGAGACGGTACGGACGGCCCCGCCGCCGGCGAGGCCGCCATGCGCGTGGCCCTGGAACGCAGCGGACTGCAGATCGGCACCGGTCCGGTGTACGCCGCCGAGAACCCGGGTCTCCCGGTGAAGCTGCTCGTCCAGGCCGGCCAGGCGGTCCTCACGCTGCCCCACTTCACGGCGCAGTACCCCGCACCGCCCGAGTGGCTGGCCGCGGCCGGCCAACGGGGCGAGGTGCACACGATGTTCGCCACCCGCCTGTGGCCCCAGGGCGCACCGGGTCGGCCGGTGAGCGAGGAGCTTCTGCGGTCCTTCGCGGCCGACGCGGAGGTCATCACGACCTCCGCCCACTGCGTCGTCCCGGTACGCAGCCTGGGCTGACCCGCCCCGGTACGCCAGATGCCCACCGCCCCCGTGGCGCGGTGGGCATCCTCATGTGTGGAGCCCTGGGACAGTGCCCCGGATCCTGCTGTGCGGCGCGGTGCGGGCAGCCGCGGGGCGGAACCCCGGGCAGCCCGCACGTCAGGTGCGTCAGTCGTTGGCGATCCCGTTGCCCGAGAGCACCGGGATGTCGTCGACGAGGTGCGACAGCGGCTCGTCGCCCTTGGCCTGGGTGGAGTTCTCGGCGCACTGCTGGTTCTGCGGCGAGGACAGCACGTTGACGTCCTGGACCGAGACCGGCACCGGTACGCCGACGATCGAACCGGCATTGGCCTTGAGCGGCAGACCGACACAGGCCTTGTTCAGCGTGCCCTGGACGAGCTGGAACTGCGGGCTGCCGTCGCCCTGGGTCACGCTGTTGCCGAACTCGTCCACGGCGCCGTTGCCGTTGACCGACGTGGTGCCCCCGTCATTGCCGATCGCCATGGCCGCGGGGGCCGCGGCGGCGGACAGGCCGACCAGGGACACGGCCACTGCCGCGCCGGCCATCATCTTCTTCATCACGCTTCACCTTTCGGAGCGTTCCGTTCTGGAACGTACTGACCAACCCGCTGCGGAAGCGTCAGTTCCGCAGTACCACTCAAAAGGGTTCGATCCGGCATGAGTTCGACGGCCCGCCGTTACCCGTCGACGGCCTCGCCAGAGGTGCGGGCCGCCGGAACCCGGCTGCCCGCGCACGGCCGGTCCGGCCCGGTCGGCGGCGGGGGCTCCGGACTGCCGTGGGCCGCCTGCCACTCGGCGAGCAGCCGGTCGTAGATGGGTGTGCCGTCCTGTGCGTGCCGCTGCCGGCCGCGGGAGTGTTGACTGTCGTACTGGTCCATGTGTGGCCCCTACCCGGTGCGGCGGGTGACGTCTGCCGGCACTACGGCAACCGGCCCAGTCCACCCGCCCCTTCGAGGGGCCGTGATGCCCGGACACACGAGTGGGGCCGGCACATCCGGCGGCCGGAGAACGGCTGCCAGGTGTACCGGCCCCACAGGTGTTTCACGTACTGCGTGCAGGCGGGCTCGAAGCTGCCCGCGGCACGCTCCCCATACCGGTCGAAGAACCGGCGAGGAGCGCCCGGAGCGGTACGGCCTTAGTTGTTGCCGGCGCCGTCGCCGGACAGGATCGGGATGTCGTCCAGGATGTGCGAGAGAGCCTCGTCACCCTTGGCCTGGGTGGAGTTCTCGGTGCACTGCTGGTTCTGCGGCGAGGCCAGGACGTTGATGTCCTGGACCGAGACCGGGACGGCCCCGAGGACCGAACCGACGTTGGCCTTGGCCGGCAGCGCGACGCAGGGCTTGTTGAGCGAGCCCTGGATGAGCGCGAACTGCGGGCTCATGTCGCCGTGGGTGGCGGAGTTGCCGTACGACTGAACGGCGTCGTTGCCGTTGACCGACATCGTGCCACCGTCGTTGCCGATGGCCATGGCCTGCGGGGCGATCGCGGCGGAGACGCCGACGATCGAAGCAGCGACTGCTGCCGAGGCCATAATCTTCTTGATCATGAAATAGCCCTTCTGGTTTCTCTGTTGCCCGCCTGTCCGGAGGGCCCTGATCAACTCACGACGACGGGAATGGTTGTGCCCATTCACTCGAACGGTTCTTTTACGTTCAGTTGTTCGCCGAATGCACAGCACCGGAGGAATTCGAATGGCCGGGGGTCGGCGGGGAACTTCCTGTGGCGCGAGCGATCAGCCGCCGATCGGCAGGCCACCCATGAGCGGGGCCGCGCCCTTGGCCGCACCGGTGGCCTGATCGGCCAGCTTGGTGACGGTGCCGTTCTTCTGCACCGACTCCGCAGCGCCGCCGACCGTGTCGACGATCGGGTCGACGGCCTGCGGGGCGCTCTCCGCCACCTGGTTCACGCCGCCGTTGAGGCTGAAGTTGGGGGCCGTGGCGTTGGTAACGGCGAAGGCGGGAGCAGCCGTTCCGAGAGCAACCACGGAACCGGCAACGAACGCAGCAGTCTTCGCGTACTTCACTTTCGGGTTCCCTTCTGCAGCGGCATCTTTTCCGGGCGCGCACCCGCGCCGCACGCACCTTCTTTGGCCGTGCCTTCTGCCGCTTTCGCCCTGGGTAACGATGCGGTTGCGACACGGCAACTGGACGGAGTCGCATTTCTGCCGGACCACCCGATCGAATGCCAAAAAAAGGGGAAGGCCCCGGAACGCATCGAATGCGTTCCGGGGCCTTCCGATCACGAGCGTTCGGCCCGTCCGACCGAAGGTCAGGAGTTGCCGCAAGTGTTGCCGAAGGCGGGGTTGAGCAGACCGATCACGTCCACGGTGTTGCCGCACAGGTTGAGCGGGACGTGGACCGGGGCCTGGACGCTGTTACCGGACAGCACGCCCGGGGAGTAGGAAGCTCCGCCCTCGGCACCGGAGTCGGCGAAGGCCGGCGCGGCGGCACCCATCGCCATCAGGGTTCCGGCGGCGATGGCAGCAACCTTGGTGTACTTCACTTTGTTCCCTTTCTTTGACGGAGTCCGAGGCGGCCACGTCTTTCGTGCCGCACGAGCGCGGTCCTGATCGCTCGTAACTCCGCCGCTGCAATTCATAACGATTTAAGACCGGAGACGAAACTCTTCAGGCCGAAAATTCTCGGAAAATCGCCCGAATGACGCAGTATCGATCACTCGATGCCATCGGAGGGATGTTCCGACAATCCGACGCCCCCGCCCAATCCGGGGAATGGCAGCAACAGGCCCGGGCAGCGCGGAGGAGGAGCGCCGGCGGCCCGGGCCTGTCGTTGCGGCTGGATCAGTGGCGGATCAGTTACGGATCAGCTGTTGCCGGCGCCGTTGCCGGAGAGCACCGGGATGTTGTCCAGGATGTGCGACAGCGGCTCGTCACCCTTGGCCTGGGTGGAGTTCTCGGTGCACTGCTGGTTCTGCGGCGAGGACAGCACGTTGACGTCCTGGACCGCGACCGGGACCAGGCCGACGAGCGAGCCGGCGTTGGCCTTGGCCGGCAGGCCGATGCAGGGCTTGTTCAGGCTGCCCTGGACCAGACCGAACTGCGGGCTGCCGTCACCGTGGGTCTCGGCGTTGCCGAACGACTGCGAGGCTCCGTTGCCGTTGACCGACGTCGTACCGCCGTCGTCGCCGATTGCCATGGCCTGCGTCGCGCCCAGACCGAGGACGGAGGCGGCGACGGCACCCGTAGCCAGAACCTTCTTGATCACGATTAACCCTTCTCGTACTGGATGCCCCGTACCGGAGCCCCCTGCCCAACTCACGTCCGGGCGTTTGGTTCTCTCCATTCACCCGAATGCCCAGGGACACGTACAGCAGTACGAAGCGGTGCTCCAGGAATCCGCGGGAGAAATCGATCCGCCCCGCCGCTTCCCCGCCACCAGCAGCCTTTTCCGCCCGTCGGGTTGAGCACGCCTACGCACCGGACGGGGTCGACGTCGACCGACCCGCGTGGGTACTCCATTCGTGTAGTCACAAAATTTCCATGATCTTGCGAGTTTCCTCAACAATTCCTCCTCGTTATGCCTGACACAGGCGTGCAGGTTCGGGCGCTTGACCGGCAGAAGCACGGATCCTTCACATGAAGCACGCGTCTTCGTGGTCTCCGCGCTTTCCGTAACCGCCGCTTGCCGAGTCATGCACGGGCGCCGCCGGGGTGGCCTCCCGGTGGTCTCCGCACCGGCCTGATGAATGAACAGCGAGCGTTCTGCTCGCACGGAATGGCCTAAGAAGGGGCAACCAATGCGAAAAGCCTTGAGTAAGAGCGTGCTGGTGATGGCGGCGGCGTCAGGGATCCTGACCGCAGTCGGTGGATACGCGTTCGCGGATGCCTCCGCCGACGGCGCGGCCGTCGGCTCCCCCGGAGTCGGTTCGGGCAACAACGTGCAGGTGCCGGTGCATGTGCCGGTCAATGTGTGTGGCAACACGGTGAATGTGATCGGCCTGCTGAACCCCGCGTTCGGCAACGAGTGCGAGAACAAGGGCGGCTCCGGCAGCGGGGGCCGGGGGGCGAGCGCCGAGGGCGTCGCGGCCCAGTCCCCCGGTGTGCTGTCCGGCAACTCCATCCAGGCCCCCGTGGACGTTCCGATCAACGCGTGCGGCAACACCGTCAACGTCGTCGGCGCGCTGAACCCGGCGTCCGGGAACAAGTGCGGCAACGAGTCCGGTGGGAACGAGACCCCGCCTCCGCCGACCACCCCGCCGACCACCCCGCCGACCACCCCGCCGGTCACCCCGCCAACCACCCCGCCAACCACCCCGCCGGTCAACCCGCCAACCACCCCGCCGACCACTCCGCCGGTCAACCCCCCGACCACCCCGCCGGTCAACCCCCCTACCACCCCGCCGGTGGCCCCCCCGACGAAGCACAAGCCTCCGACGACGCAGACGCCGCCGAACCAGCCCCCGAACGAGCCCACCCCGGCCACGCACAACGAGCCGCCGCAGCTGGCGCGCACCGGTGCCGACGCCAACCTGGGGATGGCGGGCGGGGCCGCCGCGGCCCTGGTGCTCGGTGGAACCCTGCTGGTCCGCCGTACCCGCGCCTCCAAGGGCTGACCGGCACGGTCACTGGGTAGCGAACCGGAAATAAGCGGTCCGTCGTCACAGCCGGCGCTGTGACGACGGGCCGCTGTCTTTCCGTTCGGGCCGGCTCACACCCGGGCGAACCCCGCGCGGTCCAGGCAGGCCGCGATTTCGGCGGTCTCGGCCGCGTCCAGGCGGCGCATCGGCGGGCTCATCGCATTCGTCTCGGTGCTCCCGCGCAGCATGAGTACCCTCGTGAAGGCGCCGAGGCCCGCGGCGGTGACGGACGCCGTGCCGGGGCGGGCCGCGCGGACGATGTCGAAGAGCGCGACCAGGCGGTCCTGTTCGGCCCTGGCGGCGGCCCGGTCGCCCCGTACCGCGGCCTCGTGGAGACGTACGTACCCGTGCGGGTCCACATTGCCGAGCCCGGGAAACGAACCGTCCGCGCCCGCCAGCATCGGGCGCGCCCTTCTCAGTCACGACATAAGACGTCAGATGTCTGATGCCTTGATAGCGTGGGATGTGGCTGGACGATCGAGAGGGGTCAAGAGGTGGGGAGTCCACATATGTCCGGTGCGAAGCCTGGCCGACAGCTGCTCCGGCAGGAAGTCGTCGAGGGCATCAAGCGCTACATCCTGGAGGAACGACTCCGCCCCGGGGACCCGCTGCCCACCGAACCGGCCCTGTGCGAGGCGCTCGGCGCCAGCCGCTCCAGCGTCCGCGAGGCGGTCAAGATCCTCAACGCGCTGGACATCGTGGAGGTGCGGCACGGGCACGGCACCTACGTGGGCCGGCTCAGCCTGTCGGCCCTGGTGGAGAGCCTGACCTTCCGCGGACTGCTCTCCCCCGACGACGACTTCCAGGTCATGGCCGATCTCGTCGACGTGCGCGAGCTCTTCGAGCGCGGGACGGCCGAGCGGATCGTCTCCATGCTCGGCACGGACCAGCTCGACAAGCTGGACGGCCTGGTCGCCACCATGCGCGAGACCGGCGCCCAGGACGGGCACGGTTTCGTGGAAGCCGACCGGGCGTTCCACGCGCAGCTGGTGGCGCCGCTCGGCAATGACCTGATCGGCCAGCTCTCGATGGCCTTCTGGGACGTGTACACGATCGTCGCGCCGCATCTCGACGGATTCACGCACGCCGACGAGATGGAGACGATCGCGGCCCACCAGAACATCGTGGACTCCGCGCGGGCCGGGGACATCACCGGCTTCATGAAGGCACTGGGCGAGCACTACGCCCCGGTCAGGCGCCGGATCACCGAGGCCCGTGCCCGTGACCACGCCCGGGACTGACCCTGCCGTCCCCCCTTCCGAGGGGGACGGGACCGGACCCCTCCGGGACGACTCCTGGTCCGGTGGGGCCCTTGACGGCCTCGGGCAGTGTCACGCTCACCGCCACGTACCGGGCGAGCGGCAGGCAGGTGAGCGGCAGTGCGACGGTGGCCGTGACTCCGTAGCGCGCCGGGCCTCCGGGAGCTGCCGCGCGTACCCGTCCCGCCCCGCGCACGGGTGCGACGATGAGGGCGTCCAGCACCTCCCGGAGCGTGAGAACAGGTGGTAGCGCGGTGGCAGTGACGGGCTTACGCATCGGGGTGGTCGGCGGCAGCATCGCCGGCTGCGCCATGGCGATCGCGGGGACGCGGGCGGGGGCGGACGTCACCGTCCACGAGCGCAGCGACGGCGAGTTGCAGGACCGGGGGTTCGGCATCGTCATCCCGCCGCCGCTCCACCAGGACCTGGTCGCGGGCGGATATCTGGGCGCGGACATGCCGACGGCTTCGGTCGCCACCCGGGTCTGGCTCGCACAGGCGCCGGGGCGGCGGTCGGCGCGTGAGCTGGCGCGGCAGCAGGCCCCGGTGACTCCCTGCAACTGGGGCCTGCTGTGGCGGGCGTTGCGCGAGAACACCGGGGGCAGCACGTATCACCGCGGGCGGCCCGTCGACTCCGTCGGCCGTGCGGACTCCGGCGGCGCCCTGATCCGTACCGCGGACGGCGAGCGGGAGTACGACATCGTGGTCGGGGCGGACGGGCACCGATCCGTCACACGCGAACTGATCGCCCCCGAGGTGCGGCCGGTCCCCGCCGGGTATCTGGTCTGGCGGGGCACGATCCCGGCGAGCGCGCTCCGTGAGCATCCGAAGCAGCTGGAACTGCTGGAGACCGCCTGGGTCACCCTGGGCTTCCCCGGCGGGCACGGGGTCTTCTATCTGATCCCGGGGGCGGCCAGGGGTTCGCGGCTGCTGGCGTACGCCATCTACGCCTCTCCCCCGGCGCCGTCCCCGGCCGGGGGCGCGGCCACCGGCCCGGCGCCGGATGTCCCGGTCTCCGCCGCGTACGTGCGGCACATCGCCGCAGAGCGCTTCCCCACCGAGTGGGCGGACATCGTCGCCCGGGGCGAACACAGCTCCCAGGCGCTCCACCCGGGTCGCCGACTTCGCCGTGCCCCGGGCGGCGGAACCCCCCTTCCTGCTGGCCGGCGACGCGGCGAGCGTGACCCGGCCGCACACCGCGAGCGGAGCGGTCAAGGCGCTCCAGGACGCGTTGTGTCTGGAAAGGTCACTGCAAGCGTCCTCCTCGGCGGCCGAGGCCCTGCACCGGTACGCGGACGAGCGCTCCCCCGAGGGGGCCCGCCTGGTCGGCCTCGGCCGCAGGCTGGGGCGTGAGCTGGTCGAGAACACGCCCGACTGGCCGGCGATGGGGCCCGCCGAGGTGGACGCGTTGAGCCGCGCCGCGCTGAACGGCACCCGCAGCTATCTCTACGGCAGCGTCCAGCGGTAGTGACGGGCCCGGTCGCCGGGCGGGTTCAGCGGCCGGGCAGTACGGACACCGCCACGTCGGCGGTCAGTGCGGCCATCTCCACGACCCGGTCGGCGGCCTCCGCCACGGCCGGATCGTGCGTGGCCACGACCGTGACACAGTCGTCCTGGCGGGTGCGTTCGGCGAGGAGCGCGGCCAGCTCGCCGGCCTGCCAACGGTCCACGGCCGCCGTCGGTTCGTCGATCAGCAGCAGTTTCGGGGAGAGGAAGAGCGCACGGGCCAGGGCGACGCGCTGGCGTTCACCGCCGGAGAGCTGATCGGGGCGGTGACGCAGGCGATGGCCGAGGCCCACCCGGGTCAGCGCCTCCTCGGCGCGGGAGCGGTGCGCGCGGGGGCGCCCGCCGCCGATGTACACGGCGGCGAGCAGCTGGTCGGTGGCGGCCAGGCCGGAGAGCAGATTGCCGCTCTGGAACATGTAGCCGATCCGTTCCCGGCGGGCCTTGGCGCGCTGGGCGTCGGAGAGCCCGGCGAGGTCCTCGCCGTCCAGCAGGACCTGCCCTGCGGTGGGACGCAGCAGCGCGCCCGCGACGGCGAGCAGCGTCGACTTGCCGGAGCCCGACGGGCCGACGAGGGCCGTCATGCGGCCGGGTGCGAAGGTGACGTCGAGTCCGTCGAGAACGGTGGTACGGGCATCGGTGCGGCCGAACTCGACGGTGACACCGGTCAGTTCGAGGCTCATCGGTTGGCTCCCAGCATGGTCAGCGGGTCGGCATGGGTGACCCGGCGCAGGGTCAGGGCGGTGCCCGCGAGGCCGACGGCCGCGACGGTGCACATGGTGATGGCGAGGGTGGCGGCGGGCAGGCTGAACGGCACCTGTTCACCGACCAGCAGCCCGACCGCTCCGGCGAGCACGGCGCCCGCCGCGGTGCCGAGGACGACGACCAGGGCCGCCTGGAGCACGGTGTGGGCGAGCAGCCGCCGGCGGGAGGCGCCCAGTGCGCGCAGCAGGGCGAGTTCGGGCTGTCGCTGCACGGTCCATACGGCGAAGAAGGCGCCGACCACGAGTGGGGCGATCAGGTAGAGGAAGACCTGGATCGAGCTCATGGTGACGCGTTCGCCGGTGTAGCCGGGGGCCGCCTCGTACGCCTTCTCCTTGGTGAGGGTGGTGGTGGAGTGCCGCGCGTCGAGGGTGGCGGGCGAGGTCCCGGCCGGCGGGGTGCGCAGGGCCAGGGCGCTGAACTGGTCGGGGATCGCGGCGGTTGCGGACGGCGGGGCTCCGGGGGTGCTGAAGCGGATGCGCTGCCAGGTCTTCAGCGGGACGTAGGCGACGGGCACATGGCCGTAACTGGAGCGTTCGGTCAACCCGGTGACGCGCAGTTCGATGCCGAGCCGGTCGATGACGAGGGTGTCGCCGACGCGTACGCCCTCGTCGGCGAGCTTGGCGGACATCACGATGCTGTCCGCCTTCCCTCCCGCGAGGCCGTCGCCCTCGGTGACCGGGGGGTTGAGGAAGGAGTCGGGCTCGACGCCGAAGGCGGCGAGATCGACCTCGGCGCCACGGTTCGTCGTGCCGCGGGTGATGGAGACGCCCAGCGCGGTCATGTCGGTGTCCGCGTCCCGGCGCCAGGCGGCAGCGGTCTTCCTGTCGAGGAGGCTGCGGGCGAACTGGTCGGACCGGGCGTCCGAGGAGAAGACCAGTTGCGAGGCCGGAAGGCGGCGCAGCGCGGAGATGGTGTCGTCACCCAGGCCGGTGGTGAAGCCGGAGACGATGCCGACGAGTGCGGCGACGAGCACCACGACGGACCCCATGAGCAGGAAGCGCCCTCGGGCGGCGCGCAGCTCCAGCAGAGCGAGGAACACGGCGGTTCCCTTCGGTGGATCGATGTTAGGGACGGTGTGTCGCCAACATAGATGATGGGGACGCGGCGTCCCTAAGTGGGGGTCGGTAGTGCGCCGGGGCTTCTAGACTGGGCCGGTGCCCAGGATCAGAGCCGCCACCGTCGCCGAGCACCACGCCCAGCAGCGGCTGGCCCTGGTGCGGGCGGCGCGTGAGCTGTTGGAGGGCGGCGACGCCGAGGCCGTGACCTTCACCGCGGTCGCCAGGGCCACCGGCCTCGCCCGCAACAGCCTGTACAAGTACTTCCCCGGGCGCCCCGAGCTGCTCGCCGCGGTCGTCGAGGACGCGATGCCCCGCTGGACGGACGCCATCCGGGCCGGCATGTCGGCGGCCGGTACGCCCGAGGCGAAGATCGCCGCCTATGTGTCGTCCCAGCTGGAGCTGGTGCGCGGCGGGGAACACCGGATCGCCCAGGCACTGGCCGGGGTCCGGGACGCGGCGGTGGTACGGGAGAGCGCGGTGCGGGCGCACCGGGAGCTGCTCACCCCGCTGATCGACGCGCTGACCGAGCTGGGCGAGGAGGACCCGCGGCGCACGGCCCTGCTCCTCCAGGGAATCGTCAACGCGGCCACGACGGCGATCGAGAACGGCGACGACCACCTGGCAGTGACGGACCGCGCGGTACGGATGGCCGTCACCGCCATCACCGGGGCGACGCCGGGGCGGTGAGGGACCGGCCGGGCGCGCCCCGCTTCGGGTGCGGGCGCTACGGAACCGGCGCCGGTTCGAGGCGGTTGCGGATGCCGTCGAAGTGGGTGCGCATGGCGCGCACCGCGCGTTCGCCGTCGGCCGCCGCGACCGCCTCGACGATCTCGCGGTGCTGGGCACAGGTGACCACCGGGTCCTGATGGTCGTCGTCGAGGTCTTCGCGCACCCGGTCCATGGCCGCCCAGAACGCGTCGAGCACCTCACTGAGCAGGTGATTGTCGAGCGAGGCGTAGAGCGCGAGATGGAAGGCGCGGTCGGTGCCGCGCGCCACCCGGCCGCCGTCCCGGGCCTCGGCCTCCATCTTCGCGACGAGACCGCGCAGCACATCGAGATCCTCGTCAGGAATACCGACCGTGACGGCACCGACCAGGCCGGCCTCCAGCGCCTCCCGCACCTTCATCAGCTCGTAGAGGCCCGGTTCGCCCTGCCGGTGACGGACCGCGGCGCGGAAGGCGAGTCCCTCGGCGAAGCGTGACAGTGAGAGCGAGCCGACGAAGGTGCCGAAGCCGCGGCGGATCTCCACGACGTTGACGGCCTGGAGTGCCTTGAGGGCCTCGCGCACCGACACCCGGCCGGCCCCGAACAGCTCCATCAGCTCGGTCTCGGTGGGCAGTGTGTCGCCGGGGGCGAGTCCTCGTTCCAGGATCAGTTCCTTGAGCCGGCGCTCTATGTCCTGAGCCATGGTGGGGCGCGCCACAACATCCTCCCGAGGTGTGTTTGCCCCTTGACCGTCCGCAGGAGCTTCTGTTTAAGGTGAGCCGGACATAGGACATCTTACGTCTCATGTCTCGATCCGTGCAGCCGCCTCGGGCCACGGATCGGTGCACCGACCGAGCTGGAGCCTTCACCATGTCCCTGACCTCACCGCTGCACGGCGTCGTACCCCCGGTCTGCACCCCGCTCGACCCCCGGGGGGAGGTCGACACCGCGTCCCTCACCCGGCTCGTCGAACACCTCATCGACGGTGGTGTGCACGGGCTGTTCGCGCTCGGGTCCACCAGCGAGGTCGCGTACCTCACCGACGAGCAGCGCGCCACGGCGCTGGAGACCGTGGTCAACACGACCGACGGAAGGGTGCCGGTGCTGGCCGGTGTCATCGACACCACCACCGCGCGCGTCGTCGAGCACGCCCGGGCCGCCGCCGAACTGGGCGCGGACGCCCTGGTCGCCACCGCGCCGTTCTACACCCGCACCCATGACAAGGAGATCGCCCAGCACTTCCGGCGGCTGCGCGCGGCGGTCGACCTGCCGCTGTTCGCGTACGACATCCCGGTCGCCGTGCACAGCAAGCTCTCCCCCGCGCTGGTGCGCGAACTCGCCGAGGACGGCACCCTGGCCGGTCTCAAGGACAGCAGCGGCGACGAGGGCGGACTGCGCCGCCTGATCGTCGGGCTGGGGGGCCGCGGCGGGCGCACGGACGGTCCGGCGCCGCGCTTCAGCATCCTCACCGGCTCCGAACTCTCCGTGGACGCCGCCCTGTTGGCCGGGGCCGACGGTGTGGTGCCGGGCATCGGCAATGTCGACCCGGCCGGTTACGTACGGCTCTACGACGCCGCACGGGCCGGGAACTGGGAGCTGGCCGCGAAGGAGCAGGAGCGGCTCGTCGAGCTGTTCGCCATGGTCGGCGTCGGCCCGGAGGCGGACATGGGCCGCAGCTCCTCGGCGCTCGGCTCGTTCAAGGCGGCGCTCCAGCTGCTCGGCGTCATCGCCTGCGGTGACACCGCCTTCCCGCAGATCCAGCTGAGTGCCGAGTCCGTCGCCCTGGTCGCCCAGCGCCTGCGCGCCGCCGGTCTGCCGCCGGTCCGATGAGCGACCGCTCCCGGCCGTCCGCCGACGGAACAGGTGCCGCGGTGATCGGTACCGGTCTCGGTGGCCCGCCGGACTGGCGCTCACAGCGTTCACCGTGCAGATGGGCGGGAAGCGCGGCTGGGTGCTGTACCTGTCGGTGATCGTGACGCTGTTCTTCGCATTCCTGTACTCGTGGCCGATCCAGGCACTGCTGCCCACGTATCTGAAGACCGAACTCGGCTACTCCACCGACCAGGTCACCGATGTCCTGTACTTCGGGTTCGACGTACCGGGAACCGGCTGACCGACCCGGATGCCGAGCCGGACCATCTCGCGGTGCCGCCGGCGACGGAGCGGGGCGGGGCCTCGCGCGCGACGGCGGCCTGCTGACCCAATGGGAGCGCTGGCGGGCCGGGGCGCTGGCCTTCCAGCGCCCCGGCCCGCCCCGCGCTTCCGCTCGTCCTACGGGTAGCAGTGCGTCAGCGATTCGGCCACGCAGGCCGGCTCCCCGGACCCTTCGAGTTCGAAGGTGAAGGCCCGGGTCATCTCCACGCCGCCGCGCGGGACCTAGAACGATCGAATACTGAATTACTGGTGCAGTGAGATGTCACGGGTCTCATTGCACCCGCGGGGGCCCGGTATCAAACCGCGATCCGCTCGAAGACGGCGGCGAGACCCTGTCCGCCGCCGACGCACATGGTCTCCAGGCCGTACCGGGCCTCGCGGCGGTGCAGTTCACGGGTGAGCGTGGCGAGGATACGGGCGCCGGTGGCGCCGACCGGGTGGCCGAGGGAGACACCGGAGCCGTTGACGTTGATGCGCTGCTCGTGGTCCTTCTCGCCGAGGCCCAGCTCGCGGGTGCAGGCCAGCACCTGGGCGGCGAAAGCCTCGTTGAGCTCGATCAGGTCGAGGTCGGCGAGCGTGAGTCCGGCACGGTCGAGCGCGGCCCGGGTCGCCGGGACGGGGCCGATGCCCATCGTCGCGGCGGGCACCCCCGCACGGGCGAAGGAGACCAGCCGGACCAGCGGGGTGAGGCCGAGCCGTTCGGCGGTGGCCGCGCCGGTGACCAGGCAGGCGGCGGCCGCGTCGTTCTGACCGCTGGCGTTGCCCGCGGTGACGGTCGCCTCCGGGTCGGACTTGGCCATGATCGGGCGCAGCGCGGCGAGTTGCTCGGCAGTGGTGTCGGGGCGGGGGTGCTCGTCGGCGGTGACGACGGTCTCGCCCTTGCGGGTGCGTACGGTGACGGGGACGGTCTCCGCGTCGTACCGGCCCTCCGCCACGGCCCGGCCGGCGCGCTGCTGCGAGCGCAGGGCGAGGGCGTCCTGGTCGGCGCGGCTGATGCCGTACGCGCGCCGGAGGTTCTCGGCGGTCTCGATCATGCCGCCCGGCACGGGGTGGTTGACGCCGCCCGCGGTGACCCTGCCCCGGGCCAGCGAGTCGTGGAGCTGGAGACCGGGGCCCTTGATGCCCCAGCGGCCCTCGTGCGTGTAGTAGGGGGCGGCGCTCATCACGTCGACGCCGCCCGCGATCACGACCTCGCTGAAGCCGGCCCGGATCTGCATCGCCGCGTCGAGCACGGCCTGGAGGCCCGAGCCGCAGCGGCGGTCGACCTGGGAGCCGGTGACGGTCTGGGGCAGTCCGGCGTCGAGCGCGGCGACCCGGCCGATGGCGGGGGCCTCGGCGGACGGGTAGGAGTGTCCGAGGATCACCTCGTCGACGGCGGCGGGGTCGATCCCGGTACGGGCCACGACCTCGGCGATGACGCGTGCGGCGAGTGCGGCCGGCGTCTGCTGTGCGAACACTCCGCCGAAACGGCCGATGGGGGTACGCAGTGGTTCACAGATGACGACATCGAGCTGCTGGTCGGGCACGGCGTGACCTTTCGGTGGCGAGGGCCGGTCCGGCCCTGATCCGCCGGACAGCCCCAGGGGCGTGTGCCGCCGACCCTTGCACCCGGCGACTGAGTCGGTCCAATATCCAGTTCGCCCTGGTTCAAGACGTGGAGCGTCTCAATGCCGGCTCGCGGTGGTCCGGCCCCCGGCCGGGCCCGGCGGCGTGGGCAGGGCCTGCTCCGCCACGGCGAGGACCGACCCCAGCGCGGCGGAGGGGTTGTCGGCCCGCCAGGCCAGTGCCGCCTGGAGCCGGATCGGCGGGCCGGACAGGGGCCGGTAGACGAGGCCGTTCTGCTGGATGTGCTGGACGGAGGTGACGGTGAGCGTGACTCCGACACCCGCGGCGACCAGCGCCAGGATGGTGTACGAGTCCGGCGCCTCCTGGACGACGCGGGGGTTGAACCCGGCGGCCTCGCAGGCCCCGACCATCGCGTCGCGCACGGTGGAGCCGGTGTTGGCGGGGAAGGAGACGAAGGGCTCCCCGGCCAGGACGTCGATGGGGACGCTCTCCAGCCGGGCGAGCCGGTGGTCGAAGGGCAGCGCGCACACCAGCTCCTCCTCGTCGATCACCCGGTACGCCACTCCCGGCCGGGTCACCGGCAGCCGGACGAATCCCAGGTCGAGCGAGCCGTCGGCGACCCGGTCGAGGGCGACGTTGGCGTAGGTCTGCCCCTTCATGACCAGTTCGAGGGCGGGGTGGGCGGCGCGCACCGCCCTGGTGAGGAGCGGCAGCGTGTCGTGGCTGGAGGCGCCCGCGAAGCCGATGGTGACCCGCCCGTACTCGCCGCGGCCCGCCGCCTTCGCGGCGCGCACCGCGGTGTCGAGACCGTCGAGGACGGTGCGTACCGGCCGGAGGAAGGACTCCCCCGCGCTGGTGAGCCGCACCGACCGGGTGTTGCGTTCGAAGAGCTGGACGCCCAGTTCCTTCTCCAGCCGGCGGATCTGCTGGCTCAGCGGCGGCTGGGCCATCTGCAGCCGTTTCGCGGCCCGCCCGAAGTGCAGCTCCTCGGCCACGGCGACGAACGCGGACAGATGACGCAGCTCCATGCACGCCCCTTCGGCCGCCGGCCGTCGCCGACCGGGCGCACCGATCCGTTTCATTGATCAGACGTCTTGATGCGACCTTAATTTGGTATTGAACAGCAATCAATAGCCGCTGACACGGTGGGCGACGCGCATACCAGGACGCGCCGGCAGAGCCGGAGGAGCACGTGGCCACGACGGACCGGAAAGACAAGACACGGTCGCCCCGGAGATCGAGGTCGTGTACGAGTCCGGGGTCTGCGGCGCGCACCCCTCGCACCTGCCGGAAACCATCGCCGACGCGGTCCTGATCACCGGCGCCGAGGCGGTGCTGTCGATGCCCGCACTCTTCGGCTGCGTCCTCCAGGGCGGCCATATCGACGTGGGGTTCCTGGGCGCCGCGCAGATCGACCGGTGGGGCAATCTCAACACGTCCGTGATCGGTGACTGGGACAGCCCCTCGGTCCGGCTGCCGGGCTCCGGCGGCGGCATCGAGGTGATGGCCAACTCCCGCGAGGTCTTCGTGGTGATGCGCCGCCACAATCCGCGTTCCTTCACCGGGACCCTTGACTTCTGCACCACCCCCGGCCCGGACCGGGCACTGGCCGAAGGCATCCGGCCGCTGGGCGCCGGTGTCACCCGGGTCGTCACCGAGCTGGGCATCCTGGCCCGCGCGGGCGTCGGCGAGGAGCTGCGGCTGGTCGCCGTCCACCCCGGCGTCACCGTCGAGCAGGTACGGGCGGCCACCGGCTGGGACCTGAAGGTGGCCGACGAGGTGGGGACCGTACCGCCGCCGACCGCGGCCGAACTGCGGCTGCTGCGTGAGGACGTGGACCCTGACCGCGTCTATCTTCGCTGAGACGGATCACATGTCACACCCGCTCGCTTGGACGGATCACATGTCACACCCGTTTGCCTGGACGGATCACATGTGACAGCCGTTTGCTTGGGCGGATCACATGTCACACCCCGAGAGGACCGCAACCGCCATGCGTATCAGGATCGTCGGCGCCGGGGCCATGGGCCGCGGCATCGCCCAGTGGGCGGCGACCGCCGGACACACCGTCGAGCTGTGCGACGTGCGCACGGAGGCCGTGACGGCCGCCGTGGACTTCGTACGGTCCATGCTCGAACGGGCCGTTCAGAAGGGCCGGATGTCCGACGAGGACCGCGCCGCCGCCCTGGAGCGGCTGATCCCGCTCGACGACCCATGGGCAAAGGGCCCGGACGTCGAGCTGGTCATCGAGGCCGTGCGGGAGGACCTCGGCACCAAGACGGAGGTCTTCGGCAGGCTGGAGCAGGCGCTGCCCGCGACGGCCGTCTTCGCGACCAACACCTCGTCCCTGTCCGTCACTCGGATCGCCGCCGCGCTGAAGGACCCGACGCGGCTGGCCGGGCTCCACTTCTTCAACCCCGTTCCGCTGATGAGGATCGTCGAGATCGTGCCCGGCGCGGCCACCCGCACGGAGATCCCGCCGGCCCTCACCGAGTTCGTCGAGAGCTGCGGCCACCGTGCGGTCACCGTCGCCGACACCCCCGGCTTCCTGGTCAATCACGCCGGGCGCGGGCTGGTGACCGAGGCGCTCGCACTGCTGGAGGAGGCAGTCGGCGAACCGGTGGACATCGACCGGATCGCCCGCGACGTACTGGGCCTGCGGATGGGCCCGTTCGAGCTGATGGATCTCACCGGGCTGGATGTGACGGCCGCGGTGATCGACTCGATCTGGCAGGGCTTCCGCCACGCGGACCGGCTCCGTCCCTCCTACCTCACCCCGAACCGGGTGGCGGCCGGGCTGCACGGCCGCAAGACCGGGCGCGGCTGGTACGCGTACGGCCCCGAGGCGCCCGCCCCCGCTCCGGAGCCGCCGGTCACCGGCGACGCGGGCCGCTCGGTGTTCGTCCACGGCATCGAGGGGCAGGACCGGGAGGCGGCCGCGCTGCGTGCGGCGCTGACCGCCGCGGGTGCCGTCGTCGG
>NZ_JBEXPH010000044.1:0-49489 GCF_040611955.1 Streptomyces sp. NPDC006510
TGCAGTACCGGCCCGACACCCTCGACGGCTTCATAGCCGGCACCGGCCTGGCCGTCGACACCCCAACGTCACCCTAGCCAGCCGAAGTCAGTAACGGTGGGGCCGCTGATGACGACCTCGCCGATACTGCCGTCGGTGACCAGTTGGCCGTCCTCGTCCATGATCGCGATGTTCTGGCCCGGCAGCGCGATGCCGACCGTGCCGGGCTTGCGTAGCCCGTCAACCGGGTTGCAGGCCGATGCGCATGTGGCCTCCGACAGGCCATACCCCTCGATGAGTTGCACGCCGAATCGTTCCTCCACCGTGCCGATGAGCTGGGGCGGCATCGGGGCGGCGCCGCAGATCGCGAAGCGAAGCGAGGAGGTGTCCGGCTGCGCGTCGGCTGGCAGGTTCGCCAGCATTGCGTAGATCGCGGGAACGGCGGAGAAGTAGGTGGGGCGGGCCGCCTCCAGCACCGTGAAGAAGGTCTTCGGGCTGAAGCGCCCTGCGATGGTGGCTTGGCCGCCGGCTCGCAGCGGGGACAGGACGCTGACGATGATGCCGTTGACGTGGAACAGCGGCAGGATCAGCAGGCTGTGGTCGGCCTCGGTCAGGCCCAGGCCCTCGATCATGGACGCGGTCATCGCATCGATATTGCGGTGCAGCAGCTCCACCCCTTTGGGGCTCCCGGTGCTGCCGCTGGTGTAGATGACCAGGGCCAGATCATCCAGGCCTGCCTGCGGATCGTCCGGTTGCCGCTGCAGCTCGACCGCCGGGGCCGGGCGGGCGAGTTCCTCAAGGGTGACCACGGGCAGGGCGTCAGGAAGGGCGTCGGTCTCTGCTTCGTCGAGGACGACGAGTTTGGCGCCGCAGTCCTTCAGTTGGTAGTGCGTTTCGGACGGGGTCAGCGTCGGGTTGACCGGCGTGAGCGCCGCGCCCAGGCGCCAGGCGGCAAAGAGAGCGGCCACGAGTTCGACCCGGTTGGGCAGTTTGACCCCGACGATGTCACCAGCGGTGATCCCGCGGGCGGCGAAGTGGCGGGAACAGACCTCGACCAGGTCATCGAATGCGGCGTTGGTCAGGAAGCCACGCGCGTCGTCCCCGATGGCCGGAGCATCTGGGTCGTTCGCGCGGCGGGCAGCAGGCAGGCGGCTCAGATTCACGGGATACACCTCGATGGTGGGTCGATTGGCAGGCCGGCCGCCGGGGCGGCCGGCCTGGTGCGGTGCCGCATGTGGCACCGCGGGCGGGCTTCCGGGGGACCGCAAGGGGGCACGGGGCCTCGGAAGCCCTGTTCCGGTGGGGTTGTCCACTCCACTCACCCGAGGTGGAGGAGCCGCTCCATGAGCTGCTACTTGATGGCTGTGGCGGCGACGGGAGATCCGACCGCGCCGGTCAGGGGCAGGGGGGACGCGGCGAGCATGAAGCTGTAGCGGCCGTCCTGTCCGCAGTCCACGGCCAGCGCGTCGAGGTCGAACATCTCACCGAAGGCCAGTCCCATGTGGACGAGGGCGACTTGGTGCAGGGGCTGGAATTCCTCGATCTCGTTGGGCCGGACCTCCACGCCCCAGGTGTCGGTGGCGATCGCGACAACTTCCTTCTGTGCCAGCCATGGAGCGGTGTGCAGGGAGAGGCCGGGGGCGGAACCGCCGGCGTAGTCGCCCCAGCATCCTCGGCGTTCACCGAGCTGTCCGGTGCGCACGAACACCGCGTCACCGCGGCCGACGACGCTGCCCTGGGCTTCCAGCGTCTCGTCGAGGTCGTCCGGGGTGATCGCGTAGCCGGGTTCCAGCGCGGGAACTCCCTTGTGCCGGGCGACATCGATCAAAACGCCGCGCAGGATCATGCGGTCGGTCCAGTGCTGGATGGCGTTGCGGGCGGCGCCGGCGGTGGTGTGCTCGGCCGCGCTGTAGCCGTTCCACATGCGCCCGTCGTGGAAGATGTGCGCGAGGGCGTCCCATTGGGTGCCGCACTGCGTGGGCATGATGAGGGAGTCGTCTGCGTACCCGAACCGGGTCTTGTCGATGCCGAAGGCTGCGAACAGCTCCTGCTGTTTGCCGCTGACCGCGTCCGTGCCGGTGGCGGTGGCCAGCAGCATCGGGTTGTGGCGCAGGCCGCCCTGCTGGGGCCCGGCCTGGTCGTAGGGCAGGGTCATCGAGATCACTTTGCCCGCCATGACCTCCTTCGCCGCGGCTTGTACGTGCTGGGGGGTGAGGAGATTGAGGGCGCCGAGCTCATCGTCGGGCCCCCACCGGCCCCAGCGGCTGAGCTCGTCGATGTAGTCCTTGAGAACGTCGTTGCTCATGCCGGGTCCTTGGGTGACATGGTCCTGTTGAGCCAGTCGATGATCAGGGGGACGACATCGGATGACAGCTTGCTCGTCGCGCAGTGGCCCGCATCCGGGATGAGGCGAACCTCAGCCCCCGGCCGCGCCTCGAACAGGAGGGTGTCCTCCTGCGGGACCAGGGGGTCATCGGCCCCGTTGACGATCAGCATGGGTGCGGACTGCTGCTTACCTGCGAGCAGGCCGGCCAGCGACAGGCTGGTCCAGCAGGCAGCGAGTTCCTCGGATGCCGGCTCACGGTCGAAGCCCAGAGCGTTGCCGATGATGCCGTGCATGCCGGAGTCACTGAAGGGAGCGTCCTCGAAGGCGGCCTTGACGGGTCCACCCAGGACGACTGCCGCGTCGACCTCACCGCTCAGCCCGGTGCGAGCGGAGAAATGACCGCCCATGGATACGCCCAGGTGGGCGACGCGTCCGTTACCGATCTGTCGCGCCTCTTGGACCAGGCTGGACACGATCTCCGGGCCGCCGTCGTGGCTCATCGCCACCGGGGACTCCCCGGTGCCGGGAATGTCGAAGGCCAGTACTGTCATCCCCGTGTGCACCGCCAGGGCGACCCACAAGGAGTGCAGGTCCTCCTTCCAGGTGTCCACTCCGCCACTGACGATGATGACCGGGGACTGACCTGCGGACTTGTCGGGGGCGCCGAACTCGTGGACCGGGAACGGCACGCGTGTGCCCAGGTGGTCGGCGAGAACCGAGCGGCGTAGGAAGGTGACCGGCCCGTTGTCCGCGCTGAGGAGGTACTGATCGATCTGGTGGCGGTAGGCCGCTCGCTTGGCCTCGTCGGCCAGGGTGGGGAACTTCGCGAACCCGTAGGCCAGGGCAGCCAGCTCAGGCTTCCGGTCTTTTGCGTACCGTTCAGCGAGCTGGGACCACTCGTAGACCCACCCGCCGGGCTCATCGGGCCACATCTGCTTGATGCGCCCGCGTACGGCCTCCACGTCGTCTCCCGGCACGCCCAGGTTGATCATCTGCGCGAGGCGCTCCTCGAACAGTGCCTCGACATTCACTGGCCACTGGTACGACATCTGCGGCTCCTCCGAGTCCGAGCGGCTTAACGCATGAGTCCTGCGTTAAGTGGAGACTACGGGCTTTTCACGCAAACGCAAGACCCCTGCGTTAAGATGCGTTCCATGACGACCGAGTCGATTCGCCGACGGCCAGGAGGACGGAGCGCCAAGGTGCGCTCGGCTGTTATGGCGGCAACCCTGGAACTGCTCGCGGAGTCCGACACCGGGAAGCCGAGCATCGCCGAGGTGGCCGCGCGGGCGGGCGTGCATGAAACCTCCATCTACCGGCGCTGGAAGACCAGCGAACGGCTCATTCTGGACGCGATGGTCGGCTATAGTGCCGAGCTGCTCAAGACTCCCGACACCGGTTCCGTGCGCGGGGACCTGGTTGCCCTGGGGCAGGAGCTCGTCGACTACGGGATCTCCCCGCTGGGCGAGGCGCTCATGCGGACCCTGGCCGCCAGCGTCGACGACAGCGAATTCGCACTGACGCGGAGTCAGTTCTGGGCGGCCCGCCACGACGAGTGCCGGATCGTGGTGGAACGCGCCGCCGCTCGAGGCGAACTCCCCGCCTCCATCGACAGCCGCATGCTGCTGGAAACGTTCATCGCACCGATCCACTTCAGGCTGCTCATGACCCGCGAAGCCATGGACACACCTTTTCTGGAGCTCACCGCCGACATCGCCGTCGCAGGAATCACGGCAGTCCAGTCGAGCTGAGCACCCACCCCGCCGCAGAGCCCTTTGAGCAACCCATACGCCCCGCCCTGCTCGGGCCCAACCGAGCAGAGCAGGGCGCAGTCGCCTCAACAGGGGCTCGCGGCAGCGGCCTCAACCCACCGGGAAAACTCGCAGGCCACGTGCCAACGGTGCACCGCGATCGACGCCCGCGGCATCAACCACGGAAACCCGGCCGTGAGCAGAGCCCGTGTACCGCCGCCCTCCTCCCGGAACTGGTGCCGGATACCACCCACCAAAACCTTCCCGTCGGCCAAGCGGGCCGTGCCGGCCATCCGGAACGGGTAGCTCGGGTCCGCAGGCGTGACCACCGCGCCCGTCTGTTCATCGTGAAGAAGAAGCGCGAGGCGAGCGGTGAACCACCAGCCGCCCCCATACCTCCTGACGGCCGCCAGGGGTCAAAACGGAAGATGTGATGGTCCGGGCAGGCCGCGAGGAACGCGGCCTCGTCATCCGCCTCCGCCCGCCCCATGTACCAAACCGGCAGACGCGCGGTTACCGCCCAGCCCGGTACGAAGTTCTCCACCTGACACATACGCCGACGCCTGCCCGAAAGCCGAGCAGCAGCTCCCGTCGCGCTGTCCGACACGCGGACCTCACGCGCGAGGCGGCGTTCGGCCTCCTCGCGGCCCGCGGCCGACTTCGCCTCCACCGCCGCCGCGCGACGTGATTCCGTATCCCCCTCGACCGCGCTCATGGACTGGGTGACGCCGGCTTCGCGGCAGGCATCGGCGATAGCCCGGGCCCCGCCACTTGCGCACCATCTCCGTGGACACCCTGAAGTCCGCTGCCACACGCGTGTTTGACGCGCCTTCCGCGCAGGCCAGGACGATCCGGGCCCGCTCCGCCACACGAGCTGGGACGTGCCACACAGGGCCGCCATACCTCGTGTGATGAACTATGGCCCGGTTTCGAGACGTTGATCTCGTCTCGGCAAGAATGTGGGAGGGATCGTGAACCTTGGCGGGGGAACGTGGCAGCGGCTGACCGCCGTGGTGCTCGTCATGGCGGTGGCGGCCGGGTGTACGGGTCAGGGCGAAGGGCAAGACGGCGGGAACGACAAAGACCTGCTGCGGAACCACGACTGGACGCAGATGCAGGGCACCACCGCGCGGAACGACGTCCTGCGGGTCAGCGCAACGGATCGGCACATCGTGGAGCAGGACTCCTCCGGCGGCCAGCCCAATCCCCCGCTGAACCTGGCCGGCCCGCATCTGAGATCCGATGGCGACTTCACCGTCACCGCGCGCATGTCCGGTGTGGGCGACGATGACGGCGACTCATGGCTGCGGCTGTACGGACGGGTACCGGTCATCTACGACGAGTGGCGGCAGGAGCGGCCCTCACTCCGCGTCGGCGTGACCGCCGACGGACAAGTGAAAGTACAGATATGGGACGGCGAGGGCGACGAGCCAGCCACCTCCAAGGTTTTCGACTGCGGCTGCTCCGGGACGGTGACGCTCGCCGTTTCGAGCATCGGTGACACCTTCCGTGTGAAGGCCGACGGGCGGCGGCTGGGAACCGTGCAGGACCCGGGGGTGTTCGCCGAGGGCACTGTCTGGTTCGGTCTTGAGGCGGACGCGGGCGAAGACGGGCGCCGCGAGGGATGGCGTCTGACGCAGCTGACCGCGCGGGCAGAGAGCGGTGACTCGCTCCGCGTGGTCAACGCGCCGCAGCTGCGCCAGAAGCAGTCCGACGACTCGCTGCGTGCGCGGGCCGCAGACGTGGGGCGGCCGTTCGACGTCGGCGCCGCCCTAGCCGAGAACCCGCTGTTCACCGACTCCCGCTACCGGGCGCTCGCGGGGAGCCAGTTCTCCATGCTCACTCCGGAGAACGCGTTCAAGCCACAGTTCCTCCACCCGCGCCGGGACGTCTACGACTTCCGCGACGCGGACCTACTCGTACGCTTCGCCCGCGCAAACGACATGAAGGTGCATGCGCACACCCTCGTCTGGCACGAGGCTCTGCCCAACTGGATGCGGGAGAACGACGATCCCGAGGAGGTGCGCCGGACCATGCTCCGGCACATCGCCACGGTCGCCGGTCACTTCAAGGGAAAGGTCGCGGAATGGGACGTGGTCAACGAGCCCATGTCCGACGACGAGGAGAGCTACACCAACGGGAATCTCGGTCTGCGCTCCGAGCAGAGCCCGTGGTTCGAGGCCATGGGCGAGGAGTACATCGACGAGGCGTTCAGGGCCGCCCACCGGGCCGATCCGAAGGCACGGCTGTTCCTCAACGAGTACGGGGTCGAGGAGGAAGGCGAGCGGTGGGACGCCCTTTACGATCTGGTCAAGCGGCTCAAGGAACGCGGCGTACCGATCGACGGCGTGGGTTTCCAGAACCATGAGTACGCACCCGGCGACCGCATCGACCCGGAGACCTTCCGCAGCCATGTGCGGGATCTGGCGGAGCTCGGGGTCCAGGCGCGGGTGTCGGAGATGGACGTCCCCATAGGCGAGGACGAGGAGGACGGGCGGGAGACCCAGGCCGACGAGATGGTGGGCAAGCTGCGGGTCTGCCTGGAGGAGCCGAACTGCACATCGTTCTCCACATGGGGATTCACCGACCGGTACGGTTCCACCGCCGACACCAAGATCTATCCCCCGCGCACGGCCGATTCCCTGCCGTGGGACGCGGCCCTGCGGCCGAAGCTGGCGTACGAGCGCCTGCTCAAGGCCTTTGACGAGGCGTGAGGCATCAGGGCTCCCGGGCCACTGGGGCCAGCTTTAACGGCGCCGCCGGTACGCGGTCCGACGCTACGCACGGAAGTCGTTGTGAAGGCGTTTATGGCGCTGCCGCGCAAAGTCCGCGTGACCTGGCGAAGACCAGACTGTTTGAAGCCAAGTTCCCAGGGATGGAAATGTGCATCCTCGGGCTTACAACGCCCGGAGCGGAGCCATCAGCATCAGGCGAATCCCCTTTGCTTCGCCCCAACCCTTCCGTCTGATGGACGGTGGGCGACGAGCTCACTCAAGGGAACGGACAGGCCGCCTACGTCACGCTCGATACGTCCAATGCAAGAGGAATTCGGGATCACCTAAGAGGCGAGAGCCCTACGGTGACGGAGTGCCAGTAGTAGTCGTGGGAGTAACGCCCCACCAAGGAGAGCGGGAGAGCCGCTTACAGGGCCAAGTGGCACAGGTGTCCACGATTTTCGGAGAGGCAAGGTACGCGTAATACAGAGAGCCGAAGCCCTGATGGAGATCATCCATGAACGCGGCAAGAGGGGATTGCCACTGGAGAGGCTGTACCGGCACTTGTTCAGCCCGGAGCTGTATTTGCGGGCCTACGGGAAGATCTACCGCAATGACGACTCTATGACACCCGGCTCCACCCAGGAGACCGTGGATGGCATGAGTCTGAAGAAGATTCAGACGATCATCGATGCTCTGCGGTTTGAGCGATATCGGTGGACCCCGGTGCGACGCGTATACATCGACAAGAAGGGATCGCCCGCGAAACGTCGGCCTCTAGATGGTTGATTCCAAGGGATAGCTGCGCGGATGCAGGCTCCCGTTTCTGGTGGCGGAAGCCTCATGGGGGTGGCGGCGCGATGGCGGATACGTCACCGAAGCGGGATGCGAGGCGGTTGCCTTCAGCAGTGCAGTGTGAACGAGGCTTCCCCGTGGGGTCGGCCGTTGATCTGGAGTTGCACCAGATGGACACCCGGGTGGTAGCGCCGTGTGCTGATTGGCTTGAAGGAGTGTCTGCGAGTCGCGCGCCACGTCTCGCCGGGAGCCAGGGACCGCGTGGTGAGTTTGAAGACCTTGGGCGTGCGGCTGCCGTTGGCTTTCACGTGGTGGACGACGTAGTCGATGACGAGGTGAACGGTCTGATCGTGGGCGTTGGTCACTGAGTAGTCGAACAGCAGATGGTCGCCGACCCGGATGTCTGAGGCGTGGACGTGCGGGCCCTCGACAGCGACGGGACTGTCCGGGAAGTGGCCGAGCAGCGTAAGGGCTCCGGCGTGGCCGGACTTGATCAGGGTCCGCAGGCCGTGCCGTACCAGCCGGGTCGTCGTCGGTGCCGGATTGCTCAGCCAGCGCGTCGCGACAGCAGTGGCGATGTCGGGGTGGTCACGGCTGATGTCGTTGAGGTGGTTGGCCACTGATCTGCGGACGTATTCGGAGTCATCCCGGTACAGCGCGTCGAGCAGGGGCAGTGTGGGCGTCGGATCCGCGATCAGCTCCGGAAGCTGGGGCGCCCAGGGCAGTCTTGGCCGCGTGCCCTCGCTGGCCAGTCGGCGGACGTGGAGGTCGGGATGCGCGGTCCACGGCGTCATGACCCGGAGCGCGCGGTCCAGGTCGGCGCGGAGGAAGGGCCGGACGGCGATCTCCGCGGTCAGGCGCGGGGTGAGTTCCGCAAGCAGGGCGAGCGCCGGTTCGAAGGCGTCCCGGCCCCGTACGGCGACGGCCTCGGTGACAGGGAAGATCATCCATCCGGTGAAATCGCTGTCCCGCAGTGCGATGCGCAACACGTTCGCGAAGGCCGGGTAGCTCGCCGGAAGATCAGCCAGGACGGCATTTCTGATCAGGGTGACACGTTCGGTGAAGCTCAGCCCGTCCAGGCCGGCGCCGCACCCCCGGGTCTCGTGCGCCATGATCCCGTCACCGGCTCGCGTGAGGCATCGGGCGAGGTCGGAGACGGTGTCCGCGCTGAGTAGTTCGTCTGCCGAGGGCACAGCGTCATTCTCCTTGGTCTCGGGGGCTATGCGGTGTGCAGCACCTGGGCGTGCCGCATCTCGTGCACGGTGCCGATTCGGCTGAAGAAGCCCTGTGCCCGGGGGTCGGTCGGCATTTCCTTGGCCGCGCGCTCGGCGACGGCTGCGGACGACCAGATGATGAAGTCCAGGACGGTGCCGTCGTCGAACTGGGCGAGGTGGGCGCCCTGAAAGCCGTCGCCGTAGTGCTCCTTGAGCAGTTCGACGAGCTGCTCCCGGTGGGCGGTGAGGGCGGCGGGGTCGTCGGTGTCGAACCTGACGTACTCGATGGTCGTGCTCATGGCATCACCCTTCGTCGATCACGTGACTCACGGATTTAGTGGATCAAATCCGTGAGCTGAAGTTATCACGGGTTCGCTGGCCTGAATCCAGTAGATTGAGGGGCATGACCATCCGGGACCTGCAGGAAATGCCGTGGATCGGCGAGGACCCGGTCCTCGACCTGGCCAACACCGTCGTCGTCGGCGCAGGCCAGGGACGCGGCGACGTCGACTTCCTCGCCGATCGGGAACTCACCAGGCGATGGCGCGCCCGCGCCGCCGACCGCAGACTGGCTGTGCTCCCCTTGGAGGAGCTGAAGCGGCTGCGCGGGCTGGTCCGCGACGCGCTGGACGCGACAGCCGGACAGCGGCCGCTCACCGACAGCCTGCGGACCCGTTTGAACGAACTTGCCTCGTCCGCCCCCGTCGTCTTCCGGATGACCGGCGACGGCCTGCTCGCACAGCAGGAACAGGGTGGCGGCGCCGACGCCGTCGTCGCCCGCGAGACGCTCGTCCTGGCCGCGGGTCCAGACGGTCAGCGGGTGCGGCGCTGCCCCGCCCCCAGTTGCGGCATGTTCTTCCTGGCCAGGCGCCGTGACCAGGCATGGTGTTCCCTCGGCTGCGGCAACCGGGCGAGGTCCACCCGGCGCCAGCCACGAGAAGCGGGAACCCGCAGCTGATGAGACAAGGAAACCCAAAGTCAAGTTATGGCACCAGACTTGGACACCCTCGCGACCGCGCTCTATGCGGAGACCGACGACTTACTGAAAGGTTCGCCGCAGCTTGCTCCGTGGCGGCCGGCGGTGGGTATCGCCCCGAGGCTCACCGACGCCGAACTGGTCACGCTCGCGATGATGCAGGCCATGCCCGGCTTCACCACCGAGGCCCGGTGGCTCCGCTATGCCCGCTCCCACCTGCGGCATCTCTTCCCGTACCTGCCGAAGCAGCCCGGCTACAACAAGCGGCTGCGCAAGGCTGCCGAGCTGCTCCGGCGAGTCACCCGGCTGTTGGCCACCGAGACCACTGTGTGGAGCGACGACGTGTGGATCGTGGACTCCACGCCGGTGGAGTATGGCCGTTCACGCGAGACCGCCAAACGCTCCGACCTGGCCGGATGGGCCGAGTACGGGTACTGCGCCAGCCACAGCCGCTTCTTCTGGGGCCTTCGGCTGCACCTGGTGTGCACCCTCCAGGGCCTGCCCATCACCTTCGCCCTGACCGGAGCCAAGGCCGACGAGCGCGAGATCCTACTGGCCCTGCTCGCCGTCGAACCGACCCTGCTCGCCGGCCGACCCGGCCAGACGCTGACCGGCGACAAGAACTACTTCGGCCGTGACTTCGAACATCAACTGGCTGAGCAGGACATCCGCCTACTGCGGCCGCGCAAGGGCGAGCCGGAACGGCCCGGCGCACCCCTGCTCAAGCCGTTGCGGCAGGTCATCGAGTCAGTCAATGAGACCTTCAAGGGACAGCTCGATCTCGAACAGCATCGAGGACTCACGCCCGGCGGGGTCATCGCCCGCGTCATGCAGCGCATCCTCGCGCTGACCGCAGCGATCTGGCACAACGACTACATGCGACAGCCCGTCCTACGCTCACTGACCGCCTATGACCACTGACCACTTGGAATCAATCATCTAGGGGAAATCAAGCACGGGCCGTGCCGGCCGGTTCCTCCGCCGGGGCAGGCGCCGAGGCCGGGCCGTTCCGCCGGCCACGGGCGACGAGCCACAGGCCGATCAGCACACCGACCGCGGCCAGGCAGCCGGCGCCGAGAAACCCGAGGCGGTATCCCTCGTTGAGGGCCTCCTGGGGAGCGCCGCCGGATGCCTTCGTCCGGTCAGCGGCCAGGGCAGCGAGGACAGCGATGCCAAGGCCCGCCCCGATGCGCTGGGAGGTGTTCACCAGGCCGGAGACCACCCCGGTCTCGTCCGGGGAGACTGCCTTGACCGCAGGCATCGTCGACCCGACGAACACCGCTGGCAGCCCTGCCGCGAAGATCAGTGCCCCGGGCAGGTAGTCCGTCAGGAACGAGCCGTCCGACGGCATGCGGCCGAGCAGGAACAGACCGGCACCGAGCAGGGCCATGCCGGCCGTGAGCACCACCCGGGGTCCCCATTTGGCCAGTGCCGGAGGAATGGCGGTACGGGAGATCAGCAGGTTCACGGCCGCGATCGGCGCGACGGCCAGTCCGCTGTCCAGGGCGCTGTAGCCCCGTACCTCTTGGAAGTACAGCGCGAGGAACACGAAGGCGGGGACGTGGGCCGCGCCGACGACGAAGCTGGCCAGGGTCGAGCCGGTGATGTCGGGATTGCGGAAGTACCGGAAGGGCAGCAGCGGTTCGCGGGAGCGCAGCTCGATGACGACGAAGGCGACGGCGAGAACCAGGCCGGCCAGGCAGAGGAGGAGGGTCCGTGTGCCCAGCTTCCCCTCGGCCGCCACCGTGACCACGTACACGATCAGCAGCAGCGCCCCGGTGCCGGTGGCGATGCCGGGCAGGTCCAGACGCTTGCGCGGGGCCGTCACGGCGGGGTCGGACGGCAGCCCTTCGCGAGCGCCAGCAACCGGCGCCGCCGGGACTGGCGCCCCTGGCGGAGCCGGAGCGCCGTTTCGCCGACCGAAGCCAGGCAGGGGAAGGGCCCGGCGGAGGCAGCATCGGCCGGACGCAGAACCCGGCCGTCGGCCGTCCAGTCTCTTCTACCGTTCATCGGCAAGGGCACCGGGGTCAGTGCCATTCGCCCATGCCTGCGCGGCGGGGAGGTTCTCGGCGGTTCCGGCGGGGACGTAGACGAAGCCGTCCCACTCCTCCAAGGCCCTGGGCTCGTCGGGGCTGAGGTGGGTGGCGCCGTCGTGTAGCGGGCGGTGGCGGCGGTAGACGTCCATGGGGCCCGGCGCCGCCGCTCATACCGGGCGCTCGACCTGATGCGTGCCTACGCCGCACGCGACCGCGTCGGAGTGGTCGAGCACCTCGCGCACCTGGAGACGGACCAGCTGGAGTAGCCGGCCGACCCATTGATGACGACCTGCTGGCACATATCTGGCCCAGCCACCACGCCAACGTCCACTTTTATGGCACTCACACGGTGGACATCGGCGGCGAGCTGGCCAAGCTCGATGCCGACGGCTACCGGCCGCTGCGGCTACCGGCCCAGGGCTGACCTCTGGTTGCGCGGCTTACGGTGGCCGGATCGTTCGGTCTTGCTGGGCGCGGTGGGCGGTTCGGGCCCTGGTCCCCACGCCGACGAGCGTGGTGGAGCTGGATGCGGCCGGTTTCAGGCGGGGCGGCGGATGGCCTGTACGGCGGTGTCGTAGAGGTCGAACATGTCGACCTGTCCGCCCAGGCGTACCCATTCCTCGTTGGCTGCCTGCAGGCAGATGATCGCTGCGGCTGCGATCGCGCGGGCTTGCAGGGTGCGACGGTCGGAGTCGGGCAGCCGCGGCTCGATCAGCGGTGCGAACAGGTCCTGCCAGCGGGCTTGCTTCTCGGTGTGTCCGGCGCGTAGGGAGTCGTTGCCGAACAGCAGCGTGATGAACTCCAGGCGGCCTTCGGCTGTTATGTCGATCTCTTCGAGTACCTGGAACGCCGCGCGCAGCGCCGTCCAGGCATCCTCGTCGGCCGGGCGTTCGGCGAGGCGCGCGGCGATCAGTTCGCCCTGTTCGTCCAGGCCGCTGAGCGCGAGGTCTTCCTTGTTGCGGAAGTAGTTGAACAGGGTCCGCTTGGAGACGCCCGCCGCGGCGGCGACCTCATCGAGGGTCGTGTTGTCGAAGCCCTTGGTGGCGAACAGCTCGATGGCGGTCCGGGCCAGCAGTGATCGGACCACGGAGCGGGTCTGCTCCCGGATGGACGTCGGTTTCTGAGCCATGCACCGATGGTACATGCCTTCGCCAGGCGCAATCATTTGCACTCAGTGCAAACTTGTGCGTACAGTGAAGGCATGAACAAAATCGACTATCGCCGTCAGACCGTCATCGTCACCGGCGCCAGCTCCGGCCTCGGCGCCGAATTCGCCCGCCAGCTGGCCCGTCGCGGCGCGAACCTCGTCCTGGTGGCCCGCCGGGCGGACCGGCTCGAGAGCCTGGCTGACGAACTCACCCGCGTCCACGGCGTCACGGTGACCGTCGTCGCCCGCGACCTCGGCCGGCCCGACGCCGGCCGCACGCTGCGCGCCGAACTCGAATCCCGCGGCATCTACGCCACCGGACTGGTCAACAACGCCGGCTTCGGCACCCACGACGCATTCACCGACGAGGACCCCGACCGCCTGCAGAGCATGATCGCGCTGAACGTCAGCGCGCTGGTCGACCTCAGCCGTGCCTACATCGACCCGCTGTCCTCCGCCGACACCGGCGTCCTGATCAACGTTGCGAGCCTGCTGGGTTTCCAGCCGACCCCGTACATGGGTGTCTACGGCGCCACCAAGGCCTTCGTCCTCAGCTTCACCGAATCGCTGTGGGAGGAGACCCGCGGCACCAACCTGCGCGTCCTGGCCGTGAACCCCGGCGCCACCCGGACCGAGTTCTACGACGTCGCCGGCAGCCAGACCGCCGACTACGGCACGAAGCGAGCCACCCCCGAGCAGGTCGTGAAGATCGCCCTCGACACGCTCGACCGCCGGTCCGCACCTCCGTCGGTGGTCACCAACGGCCGGTCGCTCGCCGTCGTCGGCAAGCTCCTGTCGCGCCGCTCGATGGTCCGACTCATGGGCTGGATGGCCCGCCGCCAGCGCCCCCAGCACCCCGCCCCCGCCGCCCGCATGAACAGCTAAGGAACACCGTCATGACCATCACCGACGTCACCGCACAGCCCACCGACGCGGAGCGCTTCCATCACATCCTCCAGATTCAGCGCGCCGCCTACCTCCGCGACGGAGCGCCCTCACCGGCGGCCCGCCGCAGCGATCTGACCAGGTTCAAGACGGCGCTGATCGCCCGGCGCGGCGCCATCGAGAAGGCGATCAACGCGGACTTCGGACATCGCTCGCGACACGAGACCGCGATGATGGAACTTGTGGGCGTCGTGCAGGGCATCGACTACCTGCACCGCAACCTGCGCCGATTCATGCGCCCGACCCGCCGCCACATCCAGCTGCTGCTGCGTTTCGGCAGCAACCGCATCGAATACCAGCCGCTCGGCGTGGTCGGCGTCATCTCGCCGTGGAACTACCCGGTCAACCTGTCGCTGATGCCCGTCGTCACCGCGATAGCCGCCGGCAACCGCGTCATGCTCAAACCGTCAAAGCTGACCCCGGCGACGAACGCGGTGCTCGCGTCGATGCTCAGCGAACTCTTCCCGCCGGAGCAGGTCACGATCGTCAGCGGCGACGGCTCCGCGTTCTCCTCCCTGCCGTTCGACCATCTCGTCTTCACCGGCAGCACCGAAGTCGGACGAGCCGTGATGAAGGCGGCCAGCGAGAACCTCGTCCCCGTCACCCTGGAACTGGGCGGCAAGTCCCCGACCATCCTCGCCAAGGGGCAGGTAACCGACCGGACCGTGTCCGACATCGTCTTCGGCAAACTCCTCAGCGGCGGACAGACCTGCATCGCCCCCGACTACGCCCCGGTCCACGAATCCGAGATCGACGCCTTCATCGCCGCCTACGACAGACTAGTGAAGGCCGCTTATCCCGACGGCCCGACCAGCGACGACTACACCTCGATCATCGACGACAAGCAGTACAAGATCCTCACCGACCTGATAGACGACGCCCGCGCTCACGGGGCACGGATCATCGAGGTCGGTCACCGGCCGGGCGACGCCGCCCACCGCCCGCACACCCTCGCACCGACCGTCGTGCTCGGCGTCACCGACGAGATGCGGATCGCCCACGAGGAGATCTTCGGCCCCATCCTGCCGATCTTCCCCTACCGCGACCTCGACGAGGCCATCGACTACGTCAACGCACGGCCACGACCGCTCGCGCTCTACTACTTCGGCAGCAACGACGCGGACCGGCGCAAGGTCCTCGACCGCACGACCTCCGGCAACGTCACCGTCAACGGCACCATCATGCACGTCGGGCAGGACGACCTTCCCTTCGGCGGCGTCGGCGCGAGCGGGATGGGCCAGTACCACGGCATCGAGGGGTTCCGGACGCTCAGCCACCCCAAGGGCATCTACGTACAAGGACGCTTCAACGCCACCCGCCTGCTGTATGCCCCCTTCGGCAAGCGCACCGAAGCTCTTCTCAACTTCTTCCTCCGCTGAAGTCCGATGAAGGAGCCATCACCGGCCTTGCTGAGGGGCGAACGTCCGATTCGGTCTTTCGGGCCGTGTCCGCCAACCTGCCCGCCCTGGTGAGGTGGCCGAGGGCCTGCCGACCATGGCCCGCGTGGACGGCTTCGGCCGCGCTGAAGGCTTCACCGCTCGCAGCGGGGTTGCCGAAAGGTCACCGTGTTCCCCTGCGGTTGTGCAAGCCGAGGGTTGAACCCAGAGAGCCCCGGCCTGCAATGGCGCCGTCCGGTCTCCTCGCTGATGTAACTGTGCTGTCCAGACCGGAGTAAGTCATGAATGGAATTCGCCCCTTCCGCGTGCTGCGTGCCAGGCCCCTCTGGATAGCAAGCGGCGTCATCACAGGCGTCCTCGCGCTCCTGTTCGGCCTCTTCTATGTCGGCCCCAATATCGATCCGGCCGGCCATACGAAGAATCTGCCGGTCGGCTTGGTCAACTCCGACAAGGGGGCCAGTGTCGGCGGCAAGCAGATCAATCTCGGAGCGCAGATCACTGGGTCGATCAAGACGTCCACCGCGAGTGGCGGCAAGATCGACTGGAAGGTGATGGACGAGAAGGAGGTGAAGGAGGCGCTTGGCAAGGGCAAGCTGTACGGCGCGCTGGTCGTCCCCGCTGACTTCACCTCCTCCGTCACCGCACTGACCGGATCCTCGGCAACCGATAATCCGGTTGTCCCGCAGCTGACGGTGCTGACCAACCAGTCCGCCGGCAGCATAGGCTCCAACGTCGCCCGACAGGCGACGACGACGGCGGCCGAGGGCGCCTCGCTCGAACTGGGCAAGCAGCTGACCGCGCAGGCCCAAGCTCAACAGGCCAAGTTGCCGACGGCGGCCCGCGTCCTGCTGGCCGATCCGGCCGCGGTGACCGTCAAGGACGGGCATCCCCTCGACTCACACAGCGGCCTGGGCATGTCGGCGTTCTACTACGCGCTCGTCCTCGTGGTCTGCGGCATGCTCTCCGCCAACGTCATCAGCGGCCAGGTCGACCACGCTCTCGGCTACACCCACAACGACATGGGCCCGCTGCGCATCCACCGCCCGCTGATCAAGGCCACCCGCGTGCAGAGCCTCGCCATGAGCAGCACCCTCATGGCAGCCCTGTCCCTGCTGATGGGCACCCTGGTCATGGTGGGAACGATCGGCATCATGGGGATGGACGCCTCCCACCTGCCGCTGCTGTGGCTTTATTCGGTGGCCGCCATCGCCGTCGCAGGAATCGGCGCCCTTGCTCTGCTCGCCGTCTTCGGTACGCCCGGCATGTTGGTGGTCACGCTGGTCTTCATCGCGATGGCCGTGCCGACGGCCGGCGCCACTACCCCGATCGAGTCGCTGCCCGCCTTCTACCGATTGCTCGCGGAGTTCGAGCCGATGCGGCAGATTGTCGGCGGCGTCCGTTCGATCCTCTACTACGACGCACAGGGCGACGCGGGCTTGACCCGAGGCTGGGTCATGATGGCCGTCGGCCTCGCGGCAGCCGCACTGTTCGGCTTCGGCATGACGAGCTGGTACGACCGCAAGGGGCTGCACCGTACCCCGGCGCGGGCGGAGCACAAGGCTGCCGTTTCGGCATAGCGGAGCGTACTGACGCGTCCCCCTCTGACCGGGCCACTGTGCGGAGTGCCCCACGGTGTGCGTCGCTCCGTGGGGAGGGGAGGCGTTTCCGGGAGCTGCTCGGTGACGACGGCGACGCCTACAAGAAGGCCATCACCAAGCGCTACCCCGCCTATCAGTGCGCAGCCCTCATCGACGTCGCCAACGCCTACATGTTCGGCCCCAAGAACTGAGTCCGCTCCAACCTTCCAGGAAAGCACTGAAGTCCCATGAGAGGGAACATCGTGACTTCCTCGCCGACTTTGAGGGTGATCTCGCGCTCGACATCTTCGTCGATCTGGCCTGATCCCGCTCAGTAGCGCGGTGTGGGCCACATCCCTCTCGCAGACCCTGAGCACCACACCCGCACACACAGGTGCGGCCGGCCGTTCGGCGAGACCGATCGGCGGATCGGCGGATCGGCGGATCGGCGGAAATGGTGTTCACCCCGAGCGGCGACGTCGAGTAACCAGAACGCACTACCACCCGTGCAGCGGCCAGGGCCTGGCCGAGGCGAACACCTCCGGAAGGAAGCCACCGATGGCTGATCACGACCTCGTTCTCGTCACCGGCGCCGGCGGCATGGGCCGCCTCGTCACCGAGCGGCTGCGCGCGCAGAACGTGCCGGTCCGCGTCCTGGTCCGCCGTGAGGACGACCGCGCGGCCAAGGTGCGGGCATTGGGCGCCCAGGTCGTCACCGGGGACCTGACCCGGCCCGAAACGGTGGCGGCCGCGCTCGACGGCGTCCGCCGGACGTACTTCGGGCTCAGTGTGTCCCCGGACCACCTGCTGGCGGCGACCGTCATGGCCACCGTCGCGAAGGCGCACGGCGAACTCGATGTGCTGGTGGACATGTCGCAGATGACGGTGTCGCAGATGACCGCCACCAGCACCGCGGAATCCCACCAGCAGCGGCTGCACTGGCTGGCGGAGCAGGTGCTGGACTGGTCGGGCCTGCCCGTGGTGCACGTGCGCCCGACGACGTTCCTCGACAATCCGTTGTTCACCGCCCTCGCGGCGCGGTCGATCCGCGAGAACGGCACGCTGGCGCTGCCGTTCGGGACCGGACGCACCTCGCCAGTCGCTGCCGACGACGTCGCCCAGGTGGTCGCGACCATCCTGCGCGATCCCGGGGAGCACGTCGGGAAGGTGTACGAGCTGACCGGACCGCGGGCGCTCGACATGACCGAAGTAGCCCAGGAGTTCTCCAAGGCGCTCGGCCGCACGGTGACCTATCTGGACGTCCCCCTGCAATGGTGGCGCACAGAGGTACTCGCGAACGCGGGCCTGCCACAGCACACCGAGCAGCACATCGCGACCATGGCGCAGCTGCACCGCGCGAACCGTTACGACAGGGCGACCATCGACGTCGAGCGCATCACCGGGAAGCGGCCCCTGACGGTCGAGGAGTTCGTCGCCGTCCGCAAGGACTTCTACCTCGGCTGACTGCGCAGGAATCCCAGGTGAAGGGGGCATCACCGAAAGCGCCTGTCATGGGCGACACGTCTGTCCCGTCCCGGGTGTCGCGGCCCCGCCCGCGGTATAGCCGTCCGCACTCGGCTGTTTCATAGGTGGTAGATCCGCTCCTCCGGTGTCGCCGTCACCCTCGTCGTGCACGAGCACAAGCAGCTGGGGCGCGGCATCGAACTCGCCGTGCTCGCCGAGGAGCTGAAGGCGAGCGACGTCGGCCTGGAGTTCCTCACCGGAGAGTTGAAGGGCTCACACGATCCGTCCGGCATCGTGTTCACCGTGCTCGCGGCCATGTCCGGCATGGAGCGCGAGTACATCCGCGACCGCACCCTCGAAGGCCACGAGAGCGCGCGGAAGCGTGGCAAGACCATCGGCGGCGCCGGGGTTACCGACGACGACATGTTGTCCATGGCCCTCCACCTACGCGACCAGGAGATGAGCCTGCGCGACATCGCCAAGCGCCTCGTCATCACCACCGGCGCGAAGAGGGGCCAGCATCCCTCGCCCGCCACCGTCATGCGGATGCTGCGGGAGCACGACGAACAGGCCACCACAGCGGCGAGCACGTGATCACCCGGCTAGTTTGCGGCTGGTGTCTGAGCTAGGACTCCAGGGCCTGAACGGGGCCGTTCGGTTCGTGCAGACGGTGGCGCCAGGTGGGGGTGTCCGTGCGATCCACCGGCGGCGGGCGGACGACCGCGTTCGAGTCTGTGGCCGGGCCTCCAACTGTTCCGGCCGATCCGAGCGCGGTGGCGGAGCTCTTGCCTGAGCGCTGTCCCCCACATCGCGCTCGCGGTCACCTGGCCAGCGCCGACCTGGACCGATCGGCAGCCCCTGCACCTCCACTCGCCAACCGCCAGCATCCTCGGACAACGGTTGCCTCGGCGTCGCGCCCTGACCAGCAGTCAGGCACGGGCACCCTCACCGCATCCGGGTCACGATGAGGGTGCCGTGCCGGCCGGACCTGGCCA
The DNA here is from genome assembly GCF_040611955.1 of Streptomyces sp. NPDC006510. NCBI lineage: Bacteria > Bacillati > Actinomycetota > Actinomycetes > Kitasatosporales > Streptomycetaceae > Streptomyces > Streptomyces sp. NPDC006510. Next base: position 19,317 of record NZ_JBEXPH010000044.1, read on the forward strand.
GCACCTCCACGACCAGATCCGACTCCACTCGCGTGTACGGCTCGCCCTCCGCCCGCCGCTCCCCCACCACCGCCGCGGCGCTCAAGGCCTCACCGACACGAGCCGCGAGGACCGGCTCCAGGCGCGCGGACACTCTGGCCGGCCCGCCCTCGTCCCCCACCGCCAGAACCAGATGATGCGGTCTGAACCGGGGGCCGGTGAACCCCAGCACCAGGGGGTCGACCGTGTCCGCGTGCCAAACTTTCAACCACCGGCGCTGTCCCGACGGATAGCCCGCGCCGCCGCGTTTGCAGACGATTCCCTCGATGCCCTGCTCGCGCAGGGCTTCGTACCAGAGCACAGCGACATCCCGGTCATCGGTTGCCGGGACGGCCTGGATCGGCGGCCCGACATCGGCGAGGAGCTCCAGAAGGAAGGCGCGGCGCTCGGTGTAGGGGCGGCTTCGGCAGTCACCGATCGCCGGGTCCGGGTGCTGCAGAACGTCCCAGCAGACGTAGGAGGCCGGGTACCGGGCCGCCAGGGCGCGGGCCCGGGTCACGGACGACGCGGCCCGTGACTGCGCCGCGGCGAAGTCGAGCCGGCCGTCCCGCCAGATCACGGCCTCGCCGTCCAGGACCGTGCCGGGGCGCAGTTCCATGCCGGCGACGGCCAGGTCCATCCAGTGCTGGGTGACGACTCTGCCGGACCGGGCGTACAGCACAACGGTCTCGTCGGTACGGCGCAGCACTGTTCTGTGGCCGTCGAGCTTGGGCTCGTACCACCAGCCCGGACCCTCGGGCAGGACCGGGACGGCTTGGGCCAGTGCCACCAGGGGGATGCAGTCGAGCATGAGGCAGATACCGAATCAGAGGCCCGCGACGGTGCTGCCGGGGCGCAGAACGACGGCTTCGCACACCCGTGAGAGTCTAGGACGGTGAAAGCGAAGTGCGCTCCCCTGGGCGATGAGCGGCGCGACCGCGGCCCCGAGCTGCCGCCGACCCGCAGCGTCCTGATCACTGGCGGCCTGGTGCGCGTGTCGGGCGCAGCGGCCGTGGGCTGCGGGGCGCTGTTCGGTCTGCTTCCCGTCCTCGCGCTCATCGGCAGACTCGGTCTCCCCGACGACCCGCCAGGTTTCGTGCCGGTGTTCGGCGGCCCGCTCATCGCCGCGGCGCTGGGCATCGTCGTCTTCCTGATCGTGCTCGGCTATGCCCTGACCTTCCATCAGCTGGCGCTCGCGGGCATGTACGCACCGGCTGAGGACTCGTCGGCGCTGAGGAATGCGGTCGAGGTGCGTGGCCGCGTCACACGCACGCCGTTCTTCCCGGCGGTCGTGACGAGCATCGTCATCGGCTTCCTGCTCCTGGCAACGGCCGGCATCCTGCTCGCCGCGTCCGCCTGGCCGACGGTGGCGATCGCCTTGCTCCTCTCGGGCGTGCTCTGCGTCCCGGCCGTACTCGCTCTGATCGCCGCCGACCGACGGTGGAGCCGTACCGCGCCTGAGCGCCTTCCCGCACGGGCCCTGGGCGAACAGGGCCCCGCTCGGCTCCTCCTCGGCGACGCCGACACGGAACTGCGGCAGCAGGTCAAGGCCCGAGAGCGCGCCGAGGCCACCGAACTCGACCATGCGACCACCGCCGTGCTCGTGACCCTCGCCATCGCGAGCCTCGCCATGATGAGCCCCTCACTCTCACCCACGGCTGCCATCTGGAGACAGGTGCAGCTGGTCGGCGTCGGGCTCGGCGTCCTGTGCCTGCTCGTACTGCTCGGCATCAGGGTGCTCCGGATCCGGCGACTGCGACGCACTCTTGTACGGGTGCGCCGCGGGGGCGCGGACGTGTCCGGCATCGACCGCGCGCACGCGATCACCGCGACGACGACCCAGGCGTCCGAGCTGCACGCGGCGACAACCCTCTGGGCGCTGCTCGGCGCCGCAGCGCTCGGCACTGTGGTCCACCGGACCGCGGATGTCGCGCCGGTCCTGATCGTCGCCGGCATCTGGGCGCTCGGCTTCGCCGTGCTCATCGCGCTGTCGATGCGTTCGGACACTGCCGCCCCAAAGCTCCGGGAGGAGTTCGGCTACCGGCTCCCGACCAAGACCTCCGGAAACGACAACACCTGGCACTGAGATGCCGTCGCCGGCCGACGAACAGCCACATCGGCACGACACCCTGGCTCAGATCGCGGTCGGCTTCGGGATCTCGGCCGGCACCGCCCACACATACGTCACCGCCGTCATCGACCACCTGTCCAAGCGAGCGCCCGGACCGCTGCTGGTGCTGCGGGAGACCGATCCCGAGTACGGGCACTGTCACGTTGGCTGACCGGGTGGGATGATCTTCGGGTTGATCACGGTGGAGGGGTTGTCCGTGGGCAGTACGCCGCCGTCGTACAAGGGGCACGGGTACCGGTCGAGGTGACTCCCACTGCGTGTGGCTGTACTTCCGCTTCCCGTTGTCATTCCGTGAGGTGGAGGAGTTGATGCTGCAGCGCGGCGTCATCGTGTCCTACGAGACGATCCGCCGGTGGTGTCTGAAGTTCGGGCAGCCCTACGCCAACGCGCTGCGCCGCCGATGTCCCCGCCCCGGCGACAAGTGGCATCTTGACGAGGTCTTCATCACGATCAACGGCTAGCAGAAGTACCTCTGGCGCGCGGTCGACCAGGACGGCAACGTGCTGGACATCCTCGTTCAGAACCGGCGCAACAAGGCCGCAGCCAGGTGCTTCTTCCGTCGGCTTAGCAGCGCAACTCAGCTCTGACCTGCAGCTTTCCCAGATAGCGCAGGCACCTGTCTCAGGGAGGGTTAGCGGGGCAATACCCGGATGACTGGTCGGGCGGGCACGGAGCGTGACAAGTCTTCAGGTACCGGGACCTGTTCCTGGCCGGCGTGGTCAACGGGGGCGGAGTCTTGTTGGGACGCGATGTCGCACGCACGACGCCGCCCCACGCCATAGCAAATCAGGGTGCGGTCGGGGGCGGTGTGGGGATCAGTGTCCCGGCCGGACACGACACGCAGGTGCTCGGGGTCTACGGGTGATGAACCTGTCCTGGGGTGGGGACGGCTGCGGTGGTGCCGGTGCGTGAGGCCTGGAGGGCTGCGTTGGCCACGAGGACGGCGTGCAGTCCGTCGTGGAGAGTCGCGGTGCGTTGGCTGTGGCCGAGGACCAGGTCGCGGAAGGCTTCGTGTTCGGCGATCAGGGGTTCTCGTTTGGGGGTTGCGTAGCGGGTGACGTCTCCTTCGGTGACGCCGCGGAATGCGGTGAGTGCTTCCCATTGGGTGCGGGTGGAGCCGTTGGCCCAGTAGGAGAGGTCGGCGGTGAGGGTGTCGGCGACGAGGATGCCGTGGTCGCCGGTGACGACGGTGGTGCGTTCCTTGAGTGGTGAGATCCAGTTGACCTGGTGGTGGGTGATGGTGCCGTCGGTCAGTTGTCCGAGGGCTGCGAGGAGGTCTTCGTGGGGGCGGCCGCTGCGGTGGGCGGTGCGGGCGGCGATCGAGGTATGGGCGATGCCGAGTGTCGGCGTACTTCTCTGGCTGCACCACGGAGTACAGAGGTATGTGCACCAGTCCTCTGGTGGAGTTCTGACCTCTGCCGTCTGCTGGCCCGTCTGCCGGTGCCGTAGACCAGACTGTCCGGATGGCCGTGGACACAGTGCTCGCATCATCGGACGACAGGCGAGCGCCTTGACCTCGGCGGCCTGCAACGCCGTAAACGACGGCGGTCTGCCCGACCTCTTGCGGTCGGCGAGGGCGGCCAGGCCGCCCCTGGCGAACCGGCCACGCCAGGTGCGCACCGTGTCCACATGCACGCGCACCTCGGCCGCTATCCGAGCGTTCGAGCACCCTTGGGGCCGCGAGCAGCACGATCGTGGCCCGCTGCCGAGCGTGGTGCGGGATCTTGGCCGTATGCCATCTTCTTGAGCTGGTGACGTTCGGAGGCGGCCAGCATGACGGGTACAGCGAGGCGGGTGGGCAGGCGACAGTGGTTGTAGGGAGTGCCGACCGAGGCGCCGAGCAGAGACGCGATGGCCTCGATGCTGTTCTCGGGGTTGGGCAGCATGTCGCGGGCGGCGCGCAGCAGCTTGTCGTTTCCACTCACCAGGTCGCCGAGAGTTCGGATCATGTAGGTGAGGCCGGGGACTTCAGCCACCTGATCGCCCTCGGGGATGCGGGCCGGAACTCCCTTCTGGTCAGGACTGGTTGCGGAGTTTCTTCTTGTCGATCTTGCCCAGGGCGGTGAGGGGTAGCGCATCGACGAGGTGGAACTGCTTCGGGACCCAGAGTGTGCCCTTGCGGGCGCGGACGTGGTCCATCAGCTCGGCGGGGGTGGCGTGCTGTCCGGCGTGCAGGACCACGGTGGCGGTGACGGCTTCGCCCCAGTGCGGGTCGGGTGTGCCGTAGACGGCGGCGACGGCGACGGCTGGGTGGGTGGCGAGGGTGTCCTCGACCTCGCGAGGGTAGACGTTGAACCCGCCCGTGATGATGGTGTCCTTGATCCGGTCGATGATCGTGATCAGGCCGCTGTCGTCCCTGCGGGCGACGTCCCCGGTGTGGAGCCAGCCTCCTTCGAGAGCGGCTGCGGTCTGCTCGGGCTTGTTCCAGTAGCCGTCCATCACGAGCGGTCCTCGTACGCACAGTTCGCCTGGCTCGCCGGCCGGTACTTCCCGGCCGTGCGGGTCGCGCAGGGTGATCTCCACGCCGGGCATCGGCCGGCCGCAGCTGCCCAGGACGGTCGGGTCGTCGCGGTGTTCGGCCGGGTCCAGGACGGTCAGCGCGTTGGGGGCCTCGGCCTGGCCGTAGTGCTGGCTGAGCACGGGGCCGAAGAGCCGGTAGGCCTGGGCGAGCCGGGCGGGGTCGGCGGGTGCGGCACCATACAGGACCCAGTTCAGCCCCGACAGGTCGGCTGCGGGGAGCCGGGGGTGGTCGAGCAGCGCGTAGAGCATCGTGGGGACGACGAACGTGGCGCTCACGCCGTGGTGCTCGATCGCGTCGATGACGCGATCCGGGTCGAAGGAGGGGTGCAGTTCGAAGCTGGCGCCGTGCAGCAGGCCGGGTGCGACGAGAAGGCCGGCGGCGTGCGACATGGGGGTGGTGATCAGGAAGTGGGTGTCCGGCGGCCAGGCCCAGGTGGAGCAGGCCCAGGCGTTGGCGAGCAGTGAGCGGTCGCGCAGCATCACGCCCTTGGGTTCGCCGGTGGTGCCGCCGGTGTAGAAGAGGTAGAGGGCGGGGCCGCGCGGGTCGTCGGGGCCGGGGGGTGTGTCGGCGGCGAGGCGGTCGAGTTCGGCGAGGGTGATCGCCTTGGTGCCGTCGGGGCGGGCGCGGGAGGCGAAGCGTGTGTCGTCCACGATCAGGTAGTCGGAGGCGCTGTCGCGCAGGATGGTCCGGTCGGTGTCCGCGGTGGCCAGCGGGTGCAGGGCGGTGTAGCGCAGTCCGGCCAGGCAGGCGGCGGCCATGACGGTGAACGCTTGCGGGTTCGGGCCGCACAGCAGGGCGAGCCCGTCGCCGGGGGCCAGGCCCAGTCGTCCGAACGCGGCTGCGGTGCGTTCGATCCGTTCCGCGGTCTCACCGTAGGTCCAGGTGTGCTTCGTCCCGTCGTCGCCGGTGAACCGGAAGGCGGTGCGCTCGGGCCGCCTGCGCAGCGCCGACAGGATCAGGTCCGCGTAGCCGGGTCTCATCGGGTCCTCCCCAGGATGGTCACGGCGGCCACCGCCTCCTCGATTCCGTAGAGGCCGCCGCCGTTCTCGGCGATGGCGATGCGCGCGTCGGGGACCTGGCGCCCGCCCGCCCGGCCGCGCAGCTGTGTGACCAGTTCGAAGACCTGCGCCAGTCCGGTGGCGGAAACCGGGTGGCCGCGCGATTCGAGTCCTCCGGACGGGTTCACCGGAACGGTGCCACCGAGCGCGCCGGCGCCCGAGGCCGACCACGGGCCGCCGTCGCCGATCGGGCAGAAGCCCAGGTTCTCCACCTGCTGGATCTCGCCGAAGGCGGTGGCGTCGTGGACCTCCGCCACGTCGACGTCCTGCGGACCGATGCCGGCCTTCTCGTAGGCGGCGAGCGCGGCCCGGCGGCCGATGTGCCGTGCGGCGTCGTTCGTCGCCCGGTCGGTGCCCGACAACAGGGCACTGCTCAGTACCGCCACGGCCGACTCGTCACGGGTGGAGTCGGCCCGCGTCACGACGGCGGCGGCGGCCCCGTCGCTGACTGGTGAGCACATCGGCACCGTCAGCGGCCACGCCACCCGCCGCGCCGCCAGGATCTCCTCCGCGGTGAACGCTCGGCGGAAGTGGGCTCGGGGGTTGTGGACGGAGTGGGCGTGGTTCTTCGCCGAGACCGCGGCCAGGTGGGCTTCGGTGGTGCCGAAGCGCTGCATGTGGGCGCGGGCCAGGGAGGCGTAGATCTCCATGAACACCGACCGGTCGCCGTCCACGGACAATTCGGGCGGCAGGGGGTCGGTCAGGGCGGCGAGCGCGGCCAGGGTCTCCTCGCGGTGGGCGACGTCCATGGCCCCGTCGAACACCGCCAGCCCCTGGGCGGGATCGGCGCAGACGAGCTTGTCCACGCCGACGGCCAGGGCGACGTCCGACAGGCCCGCCCGCACGTGGGCGATCGCCAGCCACAGGGCTGTGGCACCGCCCGCGCAGGCGTTCTCCACATTCACCACGGGTACCCCGGCGAACCCGTGCGGGCGCAGGGCGACCTGGCCGGGGATCATGTGCTGGCCGTCGATCGCCTTCTGGCTGACCGTGGCGTGGAAAACGGCGCCGACGTCGGCCGGGGCGAGCCCGGCGTCGCGCAGCGCCTCGTGCGCGGCCTGGCCGGCGAGGTCGCCGGCACCGCGGTCGAGGTGGCGGCCGAAGGGGGTGGCTCCGACGCCGAGGATGAGTGCTTCGCGGTTCATGACACGACCCGGTTGCGCAGCACGCCCAGGCCGGAGACTTCGAGTTCCACGGTGTCGCCGGGTTCCAGGAAGCGGCCGTGCTCCAGTCCACAGCCGGTGGGCACGGTGCCCGAGCACAGGATCTCTCCGGCGTGCAGCCGGGTCGACTGGGAGGCGAAGGCGATCATGTCGGCGAAGGTGTGGTGCATGTCGGCGGACGTGCCCCGGCTGGCCTCCTCACCGTTGATGCGGGCGGTCATCGTGAGCAGGTACGGGTCGCCGAGCTCGTCGGCGGTGACGATCCACGGGCCCAGGACGTTCGAGTCGGTGAAGTCCTTGCTCTTGCTCAGGCCCAGCCCGGTGGCGATCTCCTCCAGCTGGATGTCGCGGGCGCTGAAGTCGTTGAAGATTGTGTAGCCGAAGATGTACGACGGAGCGTCCGCCGTGGGGATGTCCGTGCCGCCGCGGCCCAGCACGCAGGCGAACTCCAGCTCGTAGTCCCGCACCGAGGAGTACGCGGGCCAGTGGATGTCGCTGTCGTGGCCGGTCACGGAGAGCCGGTTGGTCACGTAGTACAGCGGGCGTTCGAGCATGATGGCGGGTAGTTCGACCTGGTCGGCCGGGATGCCCTGGATCCGGGAGCGGGCATTGCGGAAGTGATCCATGAAACTGCCGAAGTCCCGGATCTGTACGGGCCTGGGCAGCGGGGACAGCCAGCGCACCTCGGACGCGGCGACGACCGCTTCGGACGGGGCCTGTTCGGCAAGCCACTGCAGGGTCTGCCGCACGGGTTCGCCGCCGTCGATGATTGTCTGCATGGTGGTCAGCGCGGGGGCGTGCTCGCCGGTCACCAGGCGGTGGGCGCGGTCGAGCAGCAACAGGCGCTCGCCCTGATCGAGTACGAGCGCGGTCCGCTCGACGCGGTCGTGCTCCACGGTTGCGAGTTTCACGGTCGGTTCCTCTCCTCAACAGGGTGCAGGGGTCGGTCTGCGGGGATCGGGTGTCAGACGAAGGCCACGACGCGGGCCGGGGCGGCGCTCGCGCGGGCGATCTTGATCGGGAAGAACGCCACCCGGAACCCCGACGGGGGCAGCGCGGCAAGGTTCGTCAGCTGCTGGACGATGAAGACCTCCCGCTCGCGGCCGGCCCGGTGGCCGTCCCACAGCACGGAGTTGTCGCCGCTGTCGCGGAACTTGCCCGCCATCACGGAGAAGCTCAGGTCCCAGCCCGCGGCGTCGGTGCCCAGGACCTTGGCCCCGAGGTCGGCCAGGAACAACGTCGACTCGCGGCTCATGCCCGGGTAGCGGAAGAACTCGGGGTCGGACAGCCCGTACCGCTCCTGGCCGGTGCGCAGCAGGACCGCTCCGCCGGCCGGGACCGGGGCGCCGTTGTCGGCGAGGGCGGACTCCAGCGCCTCGACTGTGATCGGGGCGTCCGGTTCGCATCGGTCGCGCAGGTCCAGCACGAGCGCCTCGCACCACAGCTCGTCCAGGGCGATGTCGGTGATGGTGCGGGCGGGCCTGCCCTCGCAGGTCGAGCCGTAGTGCAGCGGGGCGTCGACGTGGGTGCCGAGGTGGGAGTTGAAGTCGGTGAGCAGTTCCGCGCCCCAGCCCTCGCCGTCGGGCAGGTCCTCGACGCTGCAGTGCATGGCGGCGGCGAACTGCTCTCGGCCCTCGCCCGTCGGGTGCGCGTAGGCCACGGCTGGCGCGATCACCGGGGCGAGCGGGCGCAGCTGCTCGGGGAGCCGCTCGCGGTCGGCGGGGTCCAGCGTCCTGGTGAGGTCGATCAGTTCCATGACGAACCCTCCTTAGTTATTGGACGCTCAGCATAGAACTGAACCGATAGCATAGGCAAGAGTTCGCCGCCCGGCGCCGCCCGGCCGGCGTGGCAGAATCGGCCGTGTCAGGCCGCCGCAACGTTGGGAAGGACACCGCGTGGGTGCGACCCGCAAGCAGGAGATCTCCGCCGAGACCCAGCGCCGGCTGGTGGCCGCCGCGTGGGAACTCGCCGCCGAGGGCGGGTCCGCCGCAGCGTCCGTCCAGGCCGTGGCGGAGCGCTCCGGCATCAGCCGGGGCTCCGTGGCCTGGCACTTCGGCTCGAAGGACGGGCTGCTGAAGGCGGTGATCGAGGAAGCGTTCCGATGGGGCACGGACTTCATGCGCGAACGCCTGGCCGCCGCCGGGCCGGACGCCGGAATCGAGGCGCTGGTCGAGGCGAACTTCGCCCTGATGTCCCGGCCCGAGGCGCACATCTTCTCGACACTCCTGATCGAGGCGGTGAGCCGCGAGTCGGCCCTGCGCACGACGTACGCCGAGGAGTACGCCAAGATCCGCGGCCTGTACGCCGACCACCTGCGCGCGACCGGTGCGCACGTCACCGACCCGGAGGCCGTCGCGGCGGCACTGCTCGGCGGCACCCTGGGAATCAACATCCAGCACCGCCTGGACCCGGCCCTGAACCGCCGACGGGCTGTGACCGCGATGACGGGCATCTACACGGACGCGCTGTCCGGAACCAGACCTGACACCCCCTCCGGCACCTGACCCACACCCGCCCCCGGGCCGCGCCGGACGAGGCCGGTCACCAGCGCGCCGCCTAGGGCCAGGGTCACCACGATGCCCCGGGCCTCGATGTCCTCATGCTCCGCGCCCAGGCGCAGATAAAGGGCTGAAGGAGAGCAAGCCGAAACACCCGCCCCAGCCCAGTCCAAGGCGCCAGAGCCGCTGACACGTCATCCGGCGCCACGAAGAACTCGACGATGATGCTTACCAGGGCATCATGCCCGACCGCCCACGACCGTGACTGGCGGGACAAGTCCCGGCAATCCGCCCGGACTTCGGCCCCGCGCCAGTTCGCCCTTGGTGGCGAGACGCGGTCGTCACGGACCTTGCCCACCGTGAGGTCGTAGACGTGGGATCCGGCCGCTTCGTGCACCGGTGAGCGCAGGCCGAACGCTCGCCCGCCGGCCACCGCGCGGATGGTGACGCCCTCGGCAAGCTCATCGGACGGCAGTTCCTGGGGGTGAAGTGCATGCCGTACGGGTCGCTGCGCTCGACGGTCTCGGGGAGTCGGACGAAGGTCTGGGCGCCGTGCCCGAGTCCCGGAGGCACTGACAGACCGCTGATTAGGGGCATGACCACCGACTCCTCCGGGAGGCAGGGAGGCTCTTCGTAATGTGGATGTGGCGATCGGTGCCGACGGACGGCCGGGTGGGCACGACTGAAGGACGCACGTGATCGACACCGGTGACATCGACGTCTACCTCGGTTTGGACGTCGGCAAGGGCGAACACCACGCCACCGCCGTCACCCCGGCCGGCAAGAAGGCGTTCGACAAGCGGCTGGCCGGCCTCGGGCTGGAATGGGCGAAGGCCGCATGAACGGCGACGAAGTCGAGGAGGCGCGGATCCGCACGGCGGTCGCCGGGCATGTGCGCCGGCGGACTTGGGCGGAGGCCGAGGCGGTGCTCACCACGGTGCTGGGTGGCCCGGAGGCGCGGCGGATCGGAGCCCTGGTCGAGGAGGAGGAACGCCGTTGTCCGGTCTCGGATAAGTCCGGGCGAGGCGGGCCCCTGACCTGCGGTGCCCGGACTTGAGTGAGACGGGTCTCGCAAGGTCGTCTCACTCAAGTCCGGGCACTGGCCTTCTTGGTCAGATATGGAGTTCGGGTGGGAAGCCGGTCCAGCGCAGTTCTGCGGGCAGGTGCCGCATGTCGTTGTAGAAGAGCACGGAGGCCGGCTTGTCGGGTGCGTAGCGGATGACCGTCAGAGCTGCGTTGCTGTGGTTGAGGCCCATCCAGCGCCACTCGGGCGCGTCGAGGGCAGCCCGGATAAGCCAGCCGATGAGGAAGTTGTGCGTGACAACCAGTTCGTGGCGGGGGCGATCTCCGTCGACCGGACCTGTAAATTTCGCAAGTGCTTCCCGCGCCAGCGGTCCACCGTCGCGCTCCTCTTCCGGAAACTGAGCGAGGAAGCCGAGCATGGCGTCGGCCGAATCCGGCGGCAGATCCTCCTTCGTAGGCAGGTAGGGGATGTAGTCGCCGACCAGTTCCGACTGGTGCAGTGGGACGGTGTCAAGTTGTGCACTGATCAGCTGGGCCGTCTGCTGCGCCCGAGGCAGCGGCCCGTGGTAGATCGCCGAAAGTGGAGTGCTCTGAAGCCGTTCACCGAGCAGAACGGCTTGGCGCCGGCCGCTTTCCGTCAGGGTTGTCTCATCTGCTGACGCTTCACCGTGCCGAGCGAGGTAGAGGTATCGAGTGGCTGTGTCCGTCATGTCCCGGGTCTCCGTTGCCATCCGTGATTTTGTATGTCGGGGTGGACGCTGAGCTCGTTGGGCATAGTTCCGTCGCGGCTGCGCCGGCTCAGTTGGCGATGAGTGTGGGGACGCCTTCGGGGTTGCCGAGCCGATACTCGATCTCCGCAGCTGATGCCTTCACGGTCTTCCGAACTTGCCTGCCGCCCCGGACAGGAAACGCTGCGCGGCGCCCACGCTGCGGAAGCCTTTCATCGCCCGTTCGCGTTACCGGGTGGGCTGATGACTGTTCTCGGCCCGGATGTTCAGGCCCTTGTGGGAACGGTGCTCGACGGAGGACATGACCTCGCGGTGGGCCACGCCGTAGGAGCGGAGCTTGTCCGTGACGATCACCCGCGGCACCCCGCCCGTCCTGGTCAGCAGCGTGCGGAAGAAGCGCCTGGCCGCAGCCGTGTCCCGGCGGCTCTGCACCAGGGTGTCCAGCACGTTGCCGTCCTGGTCGACAGCCCGCCACAGGTACTTCTGCTCACCGTTGATCTTGACGAAGACCTCGTCCAGATGCCACTTGTCACCAGGCCGGGGCCGGCGGCGGCGCAGCGAATTGGCGTACTGCTGACCGAACTTCAGGCACCAGCAACGGACCGTCTCGTACGAGACGATCACGCCGCGTTCCAGCATCAGCTCCTCGACCTCACGGAAACTGAGCGGGAACCGGAAGTACAGCCACACGCAGTGCGAGATCACCTCGACCGGATACCGGTGCCCCTTGTACGACGGCGACATGCCCTCCACGGACGACCCCCGCCACCGTGATCAGCCGAGGATCCTCCCACCCTGTCAGCCAACGTGACAGCGCCCGATGAGCCGCCCACCCGCCCCGGTCTGGTGGATGGGCGGCTCGTGGACGCTGGTGTCAGGCGTGGGCCAGGGTCGGGTAGTCGGTGTATCCGGCCTCACCGCCGCCGTACAGGGTGGCCGGGTCGATCTCGTTGAGCGGGGCGTCGGTGCGCAGGCGCTCGACGATGTCAGGGTTGGCCAGCGCGAAGCGGCCCAGCGGGGCGATGTCGGCCAGGCCCGCGTCGATGTCGTCGGCGATCTGCTCGCGGGTGCGGCCGTAGCGGACCACGAGCAGGGCGGTCGGCCACACCTCGCGGAAGGAGCGCAGCAGTTCGTCGTCGCCGACGTGATGGACGTGCAGGTAAGCGAGGTTCAGGGGCGCCAGCTCGCCCACTAGGTGGAGGTACTGGGCGCGGACGGCCTCGGGGTCGCCCTCGTCGATCCCGCCCAGCGGCATCGAGGGGGACAGGCGGATGCCGACCCGGTCCGCGCCGATCTCCTCGGCCACCGCCCGGGCGACCTCGACGACGAGGCGGGAGCGGTTCTCGGCCGAGCCGCCGTAGGTGTCGGTGCGATGGTTGGCGTTCGGGGAGAGGAACTGGTGCAGCAGGTAGCCGTTCGCTCCGTGGATCTCCACCCCGTCCGCGCCGGCGGCTATCGCGGAGGCGGCGGCATGCCGGAAGTCCGCGATGGTGGCCTGGATGTCCTGGATGCTCATCTCACGCGGCACCGGCGTCTTCTTCGGGCCGGTTGCGGTGAATATGTCCTGGCCGGCGGAGATCGCGGAGGGAGCGACCGGCTGGCGGTGGTGTGGGGTGTTGTCCGGGTGGGACATGCGTCCGACGTGCATCAGCTGGATGAACAGTGTCCCGCCGCCCGCGTGCACGGCGTCGGCGACCTCGCGCCAGCCTGCGATCTGCTCGGGAGTGTGGATGCCCGGCGTGTTCGGGTAGCCCTGTCCGTCGGCCGAGGGCTGCGTGCCCTCGGTGATGATCAGCCCGAGGGAGGCGCGCTGACTGTAGTAGGTGGCTGCCAGTGGGCCGGGCGTGCCGTTGACGTTCGCCCGGCTGCGGGTCAGCGGCGCCATGGCGAGGCGGTGCTGGAGCTCGACGCGGCCGAGCTTGAAGGGCTGCCAGAGGGAGGAAGACGTGGTCATGGGGTGCGTGGTCCTTAATGTCTGTGTCGAGCGTCGATCGGCCATCCCGCGTCACGCTGTGGATCAGGGGGACCGGGCGTCGTCGTGGGACGATGACGGATGGCCGTATCTGATTCCAATCAGTAACGACTGCACTCATAACTGAGTGCAGTCAGAATAAATTTCCCGAAAGGTGCCCCGCATGCCACGCGCTTCCCAGCCGGCAGGTCGGCGCGAGCGGAACAAGCAGCTCAAGCTCGACCGCATCACCGCCGCAGCCCACGAGCTGTTCGCCGAACACGGCATCGAGGAGGTCACCACCCAGCAGATCGCCGACAAGGCCGACATCGGCACCGGCACGCTCTTCCTCTACGCCAAGACCAAGGGCGAGCTCCTCCTGCTTGTCCAGAACTCCCTCTACGCCGAAGCCCTCGAACGAGGCCGGGCGGATGCCGAGAACATCCCGGACGCACTGGAAGCGGTGATGGCGATTGTCCGGCCGGTCGTCGACTGCAACCGGACGCAGGTCGACAACGGGCGCGTCTACCTGCGCGAGATGGTCTTCGGCGACCCCGCCGAGCCCCACCACCACGAGGCCCTCGCCATCACCGGGCAGACCGAGGAGGCCGTGGCCGCCGTGCTGTGCCGGGACGCACAGGTCAGCAAGGGGGACGCGGCGACAACGGCGCGCGTCGTGTCAGCCGTGATGTTCCTCGCGATGGCGGCAGGTGTGAACGTCTCCGCGAGCGTGGACGAGATCGTGCGCGACATCCGGGAGCAGATCGCAGTCCTGCTGACACGTTGACGTCGGTTGCGCAGTTTCCACTTCACGGGCATGCGGTCCGGGAATCTGACCGATGTCCGGCGCGCGGTGGAGCCGATGCGCCAGGCATCGGCGGCTTCTCCCGCCGCCTCCGCCTGGCCGCGGACGCCTCGTCGCCCACGAGTGCGGTCGACGTGCACCCGCACCGCGCCTTTGATCAGCCGGTTTCCGTCAAGGCTGCGTGTGCGGCGGCGAGGATCTCCTCGGAGAGCGGGGAGCCCTTCGTGGCCCGGGACAGGACCAGCGCACCGAAAAGGGTGCAGAGGCGGGCGATGCCGTCCTGGTCGTCGGTGGCGAGGAAGTCGGCGAAGTCGGCCGCCCCTTCGGTGTAGACGCGACGGGCCTCGCGCCCTCCGCCTTCGCGCGCGATGTCGGTGGCGAGCGCGGCGACCGGACAGCCGTCTGCCGGGTCGTCGCGGTGCTCGACGGAGAGGTAGGTGTCGATCAGAGCCTGCTGGGCGGCGTCGCGCTGCCCGTCGTGCCGCTCGAGCCCGGCGCTGTAGCGCTGGGTGAGCTCGGCGAAGGCGTGGGCGGTAGCCTCGTCGACGAGCGCCTCCTTGGAGGCGAACTGCTTGTAGAAGGCGCCGTGGGTCAGACCGGCCGCCTTCATCAGGTCGGCGACGCTGACCTGCGTGCCCTGCTCCCGGAACAGCCGGGATGCGGTGTCCACCACCCGCCTGCGATTTTCCTCCGCCTGTGCCTGCGATACGCGGCCCATGACCACCTCCCATTTGGATGTCGACTGGCATCTATCGTAGACCCATGTTTAGATTGAATGCATAATCTAATTCGTTGCGGTTGGCCGACGGCGCCCGCCAGGACAGGAGCGAGCATGGAACTGAAGAACACGGTCGCGGTCGTCACCGGCGCCAACCGAGGGCTCGGGCGACACCTGGCCGCCCAGCTCGTCGAGCGCGGCGCGAAGGTGTACGGCGCGGCCCGACGCCCCGAGACGGTCGACGTGCCGGGTGTCATCCCGCTGCGGCTGGACGTCACGGACGAGGCGTCGATACAGGAGGCCACCCGCGTGGCGTCCGACGCGACACTGCTGATCAACAACGCGGGCATCTCGACCGGCGCGACGCTGATCGGAGGCGACGTGGCTGAGGTGCGCCGGGAGATGGAGACCAACTTCTTCGGCCCGCTCGCCGCGACCCGCTCCTTCGCCCCCGTCATCGAGGGCAACGGCGGCGGCGCCGTACTCAACGTCCTGTCCGCCCTGTCCTGGTTCCACCCGGCCGGCCTCGGCTCCTACGCCGCGTCCAAGGCCGCCGCCTGGGCGCTGAGCGACGCGACCCGTGAGGAGTTGGCACCGCGCGGGATCACCGTCTCAGCGCTGCACGTCGGTTACATGGACACCGACATGGCCGCCGGCGTGCCCGCCGATCAGAAGGTCGCCGCCGCCGACGTCGCGGCCCAGGCCCTGTACGGCATCGAGACCGGCCTGCCCGAGATCCTCGCCGACGAGACCAGCCGGTACGTCAAGCACAGTCTGTCCGCGGCACCCCAGCCGAACGCGGGGTGACGCTCACCTCTCCAACCCCGCGCGACCGCCTTCTCACCCCTCATGCAAGGACATCTCATGCGTTACACGACCTTCGGCCACCGGACCGGACTGCGCGTCTCTGAGTACGCACTCGGCACCGCGAACTTCGGCACCGGCTGGGGCGCAGGCGCCGAGCCGGACGAGGCACGCCGTATCTTCGACCGGTTCGCCGAAGCGGGCGGCACCTTCCTCGACAGCGCGGACGGCTACCAGTTCGGCGAGTCGGAGGAACTGACCGGAAAGCTGATCTCCGCCGACCGCGACCACTTCGTACTGGCCACGAAGTTCGCCCTCGGCGCCGCCCCGCAGCCGGACATCTCCAGGACCGGCAACAGCCGCAAGAACATGGTCGCCTCGGTCGAGGCCAGCCTGAAGCGCCTGGGCACCGACTACATCGACCTGCTGTGGGTGCACTTCCCCGACGAGCTCACTCCGATGGAGGAGCTCC
The DNA here is from genome assembly GCF_040611955.1 of Streptomyces sp. NPDC006510. Taxonomy (NCBI): domain Bacteria; kingdom Bacillati; phylum Actinomycetota; class Actinomycetes; order Kitasatosporales; family Streptomycetaceae; genus Streptomyces; species Streptomyces sp. NPDC006510. Next base: position 35,207 of record NZ_JBEXPH010000044.1, read on the forward strand.
TGCGCGGACTCGACGACCTGGTGAGCGCCGGCAAGATCCACCATGCCGCGCTGTCCAACTTCCCCGCCTGGCGCGTCTCGCGCGCGGTAACCCTCGCGGACCTGAAGAACTGGGCCCCGATCGTGGGCATCCAGCACGAGTACAGCCTCGTCGAACGCACCGCCGACCGCGAGCTCCTGCCCATGGCCGAGAGCCTCGGACTCGGCGCCGCCCTGTGGTCCCCGCTCGGCGGCGGACTGCTCACCGGCAAATACCGCAGCTCCGCCGAGGGGCGCCTGAGCGACCTGGGCATGGTCATCCACACCGAGAGCACCGGCCAGAAGACCGCCGTCGTCGACACCGTCCTGGCCATCGCCGAGGAGACCGGTGTGACACCCGCCCAGGTTGCGGTGGCCTGGGTGCGCGAGCGCGCCGCCCGTTCCGTGGCCACGCTCGTCCCGATCATCGGCCCGCGCAACCTCTCCCAGCTCGACAGCTACCTCGGCGCCCTCGACGTCCAGTTGACCGACGCGCAGTACACCCGCCTGACCGAGGTCAGCGCGGTGCCGCTCGGCGTACCCCACGAGGGGATCGCCGCCTCCCTGGACCGCCTCCAGGGGGGCGCCGCCGACCGACTCATCGCCCCGGTCGTGCCGGTGGCCTGATGGGTGAACGCGGCTGAGGGCGCAGCACCCGCGCCGCAGCCAGAAGAACAACACAAACTATCTCGTACTGGGAGAAGCCCGGGGCGAGGGGAGACCCCGCCCTCTCACGGACGGGACACGGAACGGAGACGACGATGAAGGCTTTCATAGTCGAGAAGTACGGCGGCCAAGCCGGGATGCGCGCCGCCGAGGTACCCGACCCCCAGGTGGGTGCCGACGACGTCCTGGTCAAGATCCACGCGGCGGGCGTCAACCCGCTGGACCTCAGAATCCGCAACGGGGACTTCAAGGCGTTCATGCCCTACCGTCTCCCGCTTGTCCTGGGAAACGACCTCGCCGGGACGGTCGTCCGGGTCGGCCCGTCCGTCACCCGGTTCGCGGTGGGCGACGAGGTCTACGCCCGGCCCGACAAGGACCGCATCGGCACCTTCGCCGAACTCATCGCCGTCCACCAGGACGACCTGGCACCCAAACCCGCCACGCTCACCATGGCCGACGCCGCCTCCCTCCCCCTGGTCGCCCTGACCGCATGGCAGGCACTGGTCGAACGGGCACATGTGCAGCCGGGCCAGAAGGTCCTCATCCACGCGGGCGCTGGCGGCCTCGGCTCCATCGCCGTCCAGCTGGCCAAGGCGCTGGGCGCCCACGTGGCCACCACCGTGAGCACCGCCAAGGTCGACCTGGCCAAGGACCTCGGCGCGGACGTCGCCGTCGACTACCGCACGCAGGACTTCGCCACTGTCCTCGACGGGTACGACGTCGTCCTCGACAGCCTCGGCGGCGAAAACCTCGCCAAGTCCCTGCGCGTGCTCAAGCCCGGCGGCATCGCCATCAGCGTCGCGGGCCCGCCCGACCCGGCCTTCGCCCGCGAACTCGGCGCGAACCCGATCCTCCGCCTGGCCATGACCGCCCTCAGCTTCAAGACCCGGCGCAGCGCGAAGCGCCACGGCGTGACGTACTCCTTCCTGTTCATGAAGGCCAGTGGAGACCAACTGCGCGAACTCACCCCCCTCATCGACGCCGGGAAGATCCGCCCCGTCGTCGACCGCGTCTTCCCGTTCGAAGAAACCCTCCAAGCCATGGAGTGCGTCGAAAAGGGACGGACAAAGGCCGGCAAAGTCGTCGTCACGATGACGTGAGGGCGGGAACGAGTCCCAGGCACCAGTCACCTCCGACAACGAGAAGACCCTGCACACCTCACTCCCCTCCGTCACACCACCCCAGGACCCGGCCATGAGCGCACCGTCCAGTCCCTCCACCCCCGCCACGACGTCGTACAAGAACACGCCTAACCGCTCCGTGTCCGTGCGTGGCGTGGCCTTCACCTACCGGCAGCTCGGCCCGGATGACGGCGTACCACTGATCCTCCTCAACCACCTGGCCGCAGTCCTGGACAACTGGGATCCCCGCGTCGTCGACGGACTCGCCGCCCGACGCCCGTTGATCACCTTCGACAACCGCGGCGTCGGCGCGTCCAGCGGCTCCACACCCGACACCATCGAGGCGATGGCCCGCGACACCGTGCTGTTCATCCGGGCCCTCGGGTACGACCGGGTCGACCTGCTCGGCCTGTCGATGGGCGGCTTCATCGCCCAGATCATCGCGGCAGAGGAACCTGCTCTCGTACGCAAGCTCATCCTCGCGGGCACGGGCCCCGCCGGAGGGCCCGGCATCGACAAGGTCACAACCCTCACTATCAAGGACACCCTCAAGGCCGTCCTGACCCGCAAGGACCCGAAGCAGTACCTCTTCTTCACCGACACCGCGGGCGGCCGCCGGGCAGCCCACGCCTTCCTGGACCGGCTGAAGGAGCGCACGGACGACCGCGACAAGGCCATCTCGCTCTCGTCGTTCCGCGCCCAGCTGAAGGCCATCCACCGCTGGGGCCTCCAGGCTCCGGCCGACCTGTCGCGCATCCGCCAACCGGTCCTGGTGACCAACGGCGAGAGCGATCGAATGGTCCCGAGCGTCAACACCATCGACCTGGCGGCCCGGCTGCCCCAGGGCGAACTCGAGCCCCTATACCCCGACGCCGGACACGGCGGGATCTTCCAGCACCACGACATATTCGTCCCGCGGGCGCTTGAATTCCTGGGACCGTAGCCAGCCGTCAGACAGGCCCAGGGCCCCTGCCCCGCACCCAGCGAGACCGGAACCAGGAAATTCGTCCTCGCACATTGCCATCGTGAACAGCGACCTCAGCTTCGGCCAGCTGTCCATTCGGCGCTTCGCCCGCACCCTCGGCCCGCCCAATCCCGTCTGCAGTGGGCCGGGGCGGGCCTGTATGACGGCGGCACCATCGCTTACGTGCCCGCACGCCTGGCCGGTGAGGAGGCCAACGAGTTCGGTCTCATCGCGCACGGCCCGGACAGCAACAAACTTAGCCTTGATCCACCGATGAACAGCCGGTCCAGGGCTTGGACATGAAGGCGCGGATGCCCTCTGAGCTGGGACGATGGGACTTCCTACGGTTCCATATCCACAGAGCAGGAGAGCACCCGCGAGATGCAATCTTCCCATGCCGCTTCGGCGGTGTCGGCCGCGTTCGACGATCAGAATCTCATCGCGGATGCCGGGCTGGTCCGGGTGATGCGGCTGGCCGAACGGTGCGGGCTTTCGCGCCTGGTGTCGGAGAAGGTGATGCTGACCGGGGCGGCAAACGGTGCGGGTGCAGCAGCCGACGCCAAGGTCACCAGCATCGTGGCAGGCATGGCCGCAGGAGCCGACAGCATCGACGACCTGGACATGCTGCGCCACGGTGCGATGCCGACCGTGTTCCGAGAAGTCCGTGCCCCGTCCACACTGGGCACGTTCCTCCGCGCGTTCACCCACGGTCACGCCCTCCAACTGCACGCGGTGCACCGCAGGTTCCTCGGCGCGCTGACCGCGCACACCCCGCTGCTGCCCGGCTCGGGCGAGAAGGCGTTCATCGACGTCGACTCCACCCACAAACGGGTCTACGGCCGCACCAAGCAGGGCGCCGAGTACGGCCGGTTCAAGGGCATCCCGGGCGAATACCCGAACCGGTGAATCACGGTTTCCTGGCGTAGGTCAGCGTGGCAGGGATGGTCTGGAGCTCAGCCGTGGGCCTCCTGCTGCGTCTTTCGGCATAGCGTGGGGCCTGGTTGTCTCTGGCCTTGGTCTCTCAGCGACGGGTCCGCCGCCTCGCGGCGGCGGACCCGTTGTTCTTCTAGAGCTGACGCCATTCGTCGCCGACCTGGTCGGTCTGGCGGATGATCCGTTCTCCGGCCGCGGGAGCGGGCCACACCTGAAGCAGGTATACCTCGACCGGGTCGTCGTCCGGGCCGAGACTGTCCTTGGCACGTCCCTCGTCACGGCCGCGGGCATGGACACGCACGCGGTAGCTACCCGGTCCGCTGGGGGCGAGGCCGGGCAGGTCCTCGGCTTCGCCGTCCTCCCAGGAGGTGACAAGAGCCGAGCCGGTGGTGGAGATGAACGACGTCTCCACCACCTCGTCCCAGCCACCCTCGTGGAGCGATGGCTCGGACACGTGCGTGGTGACGGTGACCTCGACCGGTCCGACGGTCAGTCCGGTCAGTCCGGTCAGAATGCTGGCCCCGTCCTCCTCGACGGCGATCAGCCCATTGCCGGCGTCCGCGATGTCCGGTGCCTGGTCGGTACCGAGGTCCGGGTCGACGATGTAGAACTGACGGGCATACACCCACACACGGGTACTCCCGCGTTCTTCCGGCATACCGGGTGCCTCCTCGGCGTCAGGAGATGGCGACCCAGAAGGCGTCCGCCGTTCAGGATCCTATTGTCCTTGTACGCCTTGAGCAGGTACTTGGATCCACCGGCGGTGCTGTTGTGCTTCTCGTTGATCATCCTGCGGCTGAAGACACCCGTCGCTCCGCCTTCCTTGGTCGAAGCGAAGGGGTACTCGTCGCAGCTCTTGCCCGTCGGGCGGGGCAGACTGCTCGGGCAGGCCTTGCTCGTGAGTGGTTGTGCGAGGCGGTCGCGGTCCGTGCAGCTGCCGGCTGGCCGTTGACAGTGCAGGCGAGTACCTCGCCGTCCCCATTTGACGAGGAACCGACGATCGCAACCCTGGAGATCAGCCTCGGACTCCCATGGCCTGGGACCGATGACCGGGCCGTGCCGGTCCGGCTCGGGGACCTGCCCGTCGACCGGTGCGGCATGGTCATCGGCGACGCCTCGGGGCTGGACGTATGGACGGGGATTACTGATTTCGGCGTTTCGGGGTCTGGATTTGTGTCGGGAGGGGTGACGCGGTCCGTCCGGGCTGGTACGCCGGAGGCATGCGGTATCCGGACGGGGGCGGGCTGACCGCCGAGCAGCGCAGGCGCCGGGAAGAGGTACGGATGCGGGCCGTTGACCTCTTCGATGGGGGCGTGGAAGTCCCGTGCATCGTCCGGGAGTTACGGGTGAGTGAGAAGTCGGTCTACCAGTGGCGCCGCACCTGGAGGACGGGCGGACGCGAGGCGCTGCGTTCCAGAGGCCCCTGCGGCTACGACTGTCGGCTCGGCCCGCACCTGCAGACCAAGCTCGCGATGTGGCTTGATGAGGGGCCGGCCGCGCACGGCTGGGCGGACGACCAGGTGTGGACCGCCGCGCGGGTACGCACGCTGATCGGGCGGAAGTTCCACCTCTCCTACAGCGTCTCCGGAGTCACTCGGCTGCTGCACCGCATGGGCTGCAGCGTGCAGATGCCCGCCCGGCCCGCCGCCGAACGCGACGAGGACGCGATCACCGCATGGCGGGAGGCGACCTGGCAGGAGGTAAAACCCTCCGGGCGGCGACCGGCGCGTTCATCTGCTCCGAGGACGAAGCGGGCGTGACCGGTCGGCCGCCCAAGGGCCGTACCTGGGGCCGGCGCGACATCACCCCGAGGGTCAAGGTGTCCGGCCGTAGCCGGGGACGTCTCTCGGTGGCCGGTCTGCTGTGCTTCCGGCCGGGCCTGCCCGCCCGTCTGTGCCACCGGCTGCGTCGGCATACCGGCCGCAAGGGCGAGCGTCGCTCGCTGGGCGAGGCGGACTGCATACGCCTGTTGGATGGCGCCCACCAACTGCTCAAGGCCCCGCTGATCGTGGTGTGGGACCGGCTGAGCACCCACATCTCCAAGACGATGAAGGCACTCGTGGGCCCTGACCCCGGGTTTTGGACACCGGAGAGACTTGGATCTTGATGGTCCAGGAGAACGGAGTCCCTGTGGGGATGAAGCACTACCCCGCCGAGTTCAAGGCTGACGCGGTCGCGTTGTACCGGTCCCGTCCAGGAGCGACGATCAAGTCGGTCGCCACCGACCTCGGAGTGAACACGGAGACGCTGCGGAACTGGATCCGGGCCGCTGACGGACGCCGGTCCGGCGCTCACTCCACACCTGCGGCGGCGCCACGGCCTGACGGTGACGGGGTTCAGGCGGAGCTGGCGGCCGCGAGGAAGAGGATCCGCGAGCTGGAGGAGGAGCGGGACATTCTCCGCAAGGCTGCCCGGTATTTCGCGGGGAGACGCGCTGGTGAACCGCTGCCAGTTCGTTGAGGATCACCAGCGCCGGTTCGGCGTCAAGCGGCTCTGCGACATCCTGGGCATCGCCCGCTCGAGCTTCTACTACTGGCGCCGCACCGCCCCGGACCGCGCGGCCCGGCAGGCCGCCGATGAAAGGAACTCCTCTTCCGCCTTCGCCTAATGCACCCCGAGATCACCATCGTCTGGGCGGACTCCGCCTACGCCGGAAAGCTCGTGACCTGGGCAAAGAAGTATCTCAGCCTCACGATCAAGACCGTGAGCCGCCCCAAGGGCGCCTCCGGGTTCATCGTGCTGCCCCGCCGCTGGGTCGTGGAGCGAACATGGGCCTGGGTGATGCACGCCCGCCGGCGGCCGGCAGTTTCAGTGGCCGAAGCCGGAGCCAAAGCTGTCCCCCGGCGCTGGCTTCAGTCCCAGATCTGCGGGCCCGATGAGCATCGGCCTGGATGTGCTGATACCGGAAGGGCCGCCGCGCAGAATCCGGACCTTGTCGTCGGCCCCGCTCGTGTGCGACGTGCTGACTGCCAGCTCCGCCGCGCCGTCGCCGTTCAGGTCCTGGATCGCCAGCCGGGGCCACACCGGGAGGCCGGAAATGCTCTTCGCGTTCTTGCCCGTCAAACCCTTCGGTCCACCGCGCAGCACCAGGGTCACCGTCTTGTCGCCTTTGAGGGGGGCGCTGAACGCGACGTCGGCGTAACCGTCGCCGTTCACGTCACCCGTCGTCGGCGCGTATCCGAAGTTGCAGCGGGAGGAGACCGGCTCGCCAGGCAGCCCCGGTGTCTTCTCGTTGATCGTCGTGGGTTTCAGGCTGATGCTCTGCCCGCTCTTTCCGCCGTACGCGACCATCAGCCGGCTGCCGCCCTCGGGCGTGGCTTCGTCGCCGATGATCTCGCAGGTGAGGCTGACGATCACATCGGCGAAGCCGTCCTTGTTCACGTCGGACGTGAGGGTGGTCGATCCGTACATGTCCTTGCCTCGCTCGTCCTTGAGGCGCGGACCCTTCCTCAGTACGCCGTTGGCCGCTCCGCGGTACACGAGGGTGGCGCGGGGGGTCGGGATCTCGTCCGCGAACACGTGCGACCAGGTGACCACCAGATCGTCCTTGCCGTCGCCGTTCACGTCGCCGACGCCGGTGGGCCGGGGGGTGTAGTACGACGGCTTGTCGGGGGTGAGGTCGAGCGTCTTCGTGCGGACCGGCTTACCTGTCCGTGTGAACGGGCCGAACCGTATCGTCGCCTTGGGGTCCGCGCTTCGGCTCGTGACGAGGTCGGCGTGGCCGTCGCCGTCGAAGTCGCCGGCGACCGGCGTGGCGCCGCTGAGCTTGGCTGCTCCGGAGAGCTTCTTCTTTCCGCCCCAGACCACGAAGACCGTGTTGCTGCCGGTCTGCGTGATGAGGTCGCTTCGGCCGTCGCCGTCGAGGTCGGCCGAGATGGCACCGCTGCCGAAGCGGCCGCCGGTGCCCGCTTTGCCGAGGCCGAGGCTGTCCTGGGTGATCACCTGGTGGCGCCGGGTGTCGGGTCCGGCAGTCGAGCCGCTCACCACTGCCGCGTAGCCGGCGGCGTACTTGCCGTTGACCGTGGCCGCCGTGTCGGTGATGACTAGATCCTCCTTCCCGTCGTTGTCGAAGTCGGCGTGAGCCCCGGTGGTGTCGGGGTCGGCTGCGGGCCGCTTCGTGGCTGCGGCGGTCTGCGTCATGCGCGGTGTGACGGTGGAGTCGGGGACGGCCGCGGGGGCCCCGCAGGCGGCCACCGCGGTCAGGGCCAGGGTGGAGACAAGTCGTTTCCGCATGAGGAGTTGGACCGGGGCCGCCCCCGAATGGTTGTGCGGGCGGCCAGGCAGGCCGTACGACGGTACCCACGCCGGTACGGGGCACAGCCACCCTGCCGTCGGGCCGTTCGAGGACCGGCACGGGCCACAGACCCTCGGCGCCCGGTTCCGCCGCCACCCTCTCTTCCGCAGCCGGCGGTCCCGCCGCCACTGCCTGGCACGACACACCGACGACCAGGACCAGGAGCACGAGGCGAGGACGGTGAGGACGTCCTGGAGGACGGAGACGGGGCAGGGGTGAGGGTGAGCGGGGCGGCGGCCGGGGTGTTGCTGTTCCGTGAGGAACGCGACCCCGCGGTCCTGGCCCGGTTCGTGCGGCTGCGGGTCATCGACCCGGAAGGGGCGTACTGGCGGCGCGAGATCGAGGCGGCCGGACGGTGGCTGCGGGAGACCGGGAACACCGTGCTGCGGGGGCCGTACACGGTCATCACGCCGGAGGACTGGGGCGCGGTCGGTGGGTATCCGCTCGGGCAGTGGATCGCCGACCAGCGCCGCGCCTACACGGCCGGAACACTGGAGGCCGGGCGGGTCGCCGAGCTCGAAAAGCTCGGGATGGTGTGGTCCGAGCAGGACGCGGCCTGGTCGGACGGGATCGCCGTCGCCAAGGAATACGCCGCGGTGCGCGGCCACTTCCTCCCGCCGACCACCGCCGTCTGGGACGGGCACCCCATCGGTGCGTGGGCGAAGAACGCGAGGGCGGCAGCCCGGAAGGCGCGGGAGAACGAGGAGCTGCGTGTGGCCGGCCTCCCCGTCCCCTCGTCGGGCCGGCGCGATGTCCCAGGCGCGGCGGGACGAGCTGGACGTGATCGATCCGGGGTGGTGCCCGGTATGGGACACCGCGTGGCAGCGCTGCTACCGCCTCGTCCAGAACCACATCCAGGCCGGCGGCACACTCCCGGAGACCGTGGGCAACGTCGTCGTGCAGGGCGAGGACCTCGGACGCTGGGTCACGGCGCAGCGATACGGGTGGGAACAACTCCTGCCCGCACAGCAATGGATCCTGGAGAACACCCTTGAGATCACACCAGCCGGGGAAGACGAACGGCCGGTGAAGCAGACGCAGGATACGAAGTGGGCGGCCAACCTCGCAGCAGCACGGCAGTTCCACACCCGTGAAGGACACCTACGAGTACCCCGCAAGCACATTGAACAGCTGGACGGGGAGGCGGTCCCGACAGGCCCTCAGGACGGCGCTGACGGCGGCGTGGTGGTCAAGCTCGGCGCGTGGCGCGACAACGTCCGCAAACGCGCCGGGAAGCTCGCCGAACAACGCCGAACCGACCTCGATCAGCTCGGCATGCGCTGGTAAGACAGCCCGAAGAAACCCGCTTGAGGGTTCTGCGCTGTCTCTTCCACAGTTGCGGGCTGCAATCAGACAGGACGCTACCTGCAGGAGGGCACGCACTCATGCGCACTCTTTACGTCGTCACCCATCCGGAGGCGACGCACCACGTCGAGGGAGTCGTCGGCGGATGGCATGACTCGCAGCTGACGCCCGCCGGCGTCCGAGCGGCGGTCTCCATCGCCCAGGCACTGCGGGCCCAGATTCCGGACGGCGCCGAGGTGGAGCTGTTCTCCTCGGATTTGCAGCGCACCCTGCGGACGGCCGAGGAGGTGGCCGAACTGTTCGGCGTGAAGCCGGTCCTGGATCGCAGGCTTCGGGAGAAGTCCTACGGCGAAGCGGAGGGAAGACCGCAGGAGTGGCTCGACCGGCGCTTCATCCCACCGCCGGCTGTCGGGGAACGGATGGACCACGACGAGGGCGTGCAGGGTGCAGAGACCAAGGCATCGTGGGCGCAGCGCATCTACGAGGCCATGGACGAGATCCTGCAGAACCCTTACGAGCACCAGATCATCGTGACGCACGGCGGCTCCCTGACCTGCATCGTGGCGTCCTGGATCAAGATGCCGATCGAGTCAGCCGGCTATGCCGGCTTCCGGGCGCTCTCCGGCAGCATCACCACACTGCGCGAAGACGACTTCTTCCACAACCGCCAAGTCATCAGCCTCGGCGGCACCTGCCATCTCGACTCCGCCAAGGCCGGATGACCTCAATCACTCGATCGTCTGGAGCAGGGTGCGCAGGGCGTGGTCGAGGGTTTCGCGTTCGTCGGGGGTGAGGGCGGAGAGGAGGCGGGATTCGTTGGCGGCGTGGTCGGTGACCGCGGCGTCGACGACTCCGTGTCCGCGGGCGGTGAGTGCGACATGGAAACTGCGGCGGTCGGTGGGATCGAGGCGGCGTTCCACCAGGCCGTCTGCCTCCAGGCGGTCCAGGCGGTTGGTCATGCCGGCGCGGGAGAGCATCAGGGTCTTCGCGAGGGCGGACGGGATCAGGGTGTACGGGGGGCCTGAGCGGCGCAGTGCGGCCAGTACGTCGAACTCGCCGCGGCGCAGGCCGTGTCGGGTGAAGACTTCTTCGAGTGCGGGGGTGAGGAGGAGTGAGAGCTGACCCAGTCGTCCGAAGACTCCCATCGCCGACAGGTCCAGGTCCGGCCGTTCCTTGTGCCACTGGTCGAGGATCTGGTCGACCGCGTCCCTGGGCTTCCGGCGTTCGTCGACAGTCGCGCCCTGTTTGGTTACGTCTCCCTTGGTCACGCCTCCATCTTATTCGACGGCTGATAGTTAGCTGTCGTACTATTCGATACAGAATTACTTCTGTCGATCTCGGTCCCGGCTCGCGGCCGGGGCCGGATACGGCTCCGATGAATGGAGGGGCATATGTCCTTGATCACTCCCGATGCCCAGGGCGGAATCCTGGTCCGGGATGCCGAGGCCGAGATAGCGGGCAGCGCCGACAGCGCCATACGGCTCTTCGCCGACGCCAGCACCACCGGCGGAGCCCTGAGCGCCCAACGGGTGACCCTCACCGCGGGCACCGACGGAGCCTCACCTCACCACCACACCGGATCCGCCGAGCTCTTCTTCGTACTCGGCGGCCGACTCCAGGCGCTGACCGGGGACAGCGTGATCACCGCGGACGAGGGAGACTTCCTCCTCGTGCCACCAGGACTGCCGCACGCCTTCGCCGCCGAACCCGACGCGGGCGCCGACATCCTGATCGTCATCACCCCCGGCGTCGAGCGCTTCGACTACTTCCGGCTGCTGGACCGTGTCCGCAAGGGCACGGCCGATCCACAGGAACTCCTGGACTCGCAAGAGCGCTTCGACAACTTCTTCGTGGAGAGTGCCGCGTGGCGGCGGGCCCGTCAGCGTCACTGATCGCCCCCGCCACCCCGACCCCGACCCCGACAGCTACGAGGCCGACCTCGCCGACGCCCTCGACCAGCTCATGCACCACGCCCGCACCGGACACGCCACCCCCACTGCACAGCACCTGATCACCCGCACGCCAGCCAAGCCGTTGTCCGGCACGTAATGCACCCACCTGCGATCGGTCCCCGTTTCCGGTCAGCCGTGCGTGCACCGGCCTACGATCCGCCGAACGCCGTGGAATCGATCGTCCAGACCCAATCTTCAGTGAGGAATCGTCACACATGAGCGACAGCCGCACCATCACCAACTCTGCCGGGCTGCACGACCCCACCCCGTTCGGTTACAGCCATGCCGCTTCCGCACCCGGCGATCTGGTGTTCATCGGTGGGCAGTACGCCTCCGACGACACCGGCCAGGTCGTGCCCGGTGACTTTGCCGCACAGGTTGAGCGGTCCTTCGGCAACCTGCGCACCGCGCTCGTCGGCGTCGGTCTTGGTTTCGAACATGTCGTACGGCTCGGCACGTACATCGTCGACCATGACCTGGAGAAGCTGGAGATCCTCGGCAAGGCGCTGCACGGCGCCTGGGCCGACCGGCTGCCCGCCCAGACACTCAGCGGGGTCACCTCGCTCGCACTGCCCGGGATGCTCTTCGAGATCGACGCGGTCGCGGTCCGTCCGGCCGAGGGATCCGAAAGCTAGTGCCCTGAGTCGGGAATTCGGATCAGATATCCGGCGAGGCGCTCAGAACGCCGTGCAGGGCTGCTCTATGCGGCGAAGCCGACGTTGGTGACGTACTTGTACTGCCCCCACTGCGACCCCAGGTCGACGATGACGTCCTCCCAGGCGTCGTCCAGGCCCTGGTGGTCGCCGGATGCCCAGGCCTCGACGATGCGGTCCCAGCGGCGGACGTTCATCGTGCGGTACTCCACCATCCGCTGAAGCGGCCGCGGCACCTGCGACTGGTTCAACGGATGGATCTCCAGCAGCGTTCAGGCAGTGGACCGCCGACCAGCGCCGCGCCTACACGGCCGGGACGCTGGAAGCCGGGCGGGTCGCCGAACTGGAAAAGCTCGGGATGGTGTGGTCCGGGCAGGACGCGGCCTGGGCGGACGGGATCGCCGTCGCCAGGCAGTACGCCGCCGCCCACGGCCACTTCCTCCCCCCGACCACCGCGACGTGGGCCAGGCACCCGATCGGTGTGTGGGCAAAGAACGCGAGGGCGGCGGCGCGCAGGGCGCGGGAGAACGAGGAGCTGCGCGCGGCCGGCCGTTCTGTTCGGCCGGCGGCCGGGGCGAGGCGCGGCGGGATGAACTGGACGCGATCGATCCGGGGTGGTGCCCTGCCTGGGACACCGGGTGGCAGCGGTGCTACCACCTCGTCCAGAACCACGTCCAGGCCGGCGGCACCCTCCCGGAGACTGCGGGCGACGTCGTCGTCCAGAGCGAGAGGTACTCGCCGGCCGCCTGAAACCGTCCAGGAGAGCGCCCTGGTCACGGCTATGACTTCGTGCGGCCTGCTGAGGCTTGCTGAGTGTCCGCGCCGGAGCTGGCATCTTGCCGCTGGGTCTCCTGGGGGCCGTGCCAGTCCAGGCACATCACGGTGGCATCGTCTTCGAGCCGGCCGCCAGCGGCGTCCAAGACCGCGGACGTCAGCGTCAGTGCGGTCTCCCGCGGATGCAGGTCCCGGGTGCGCTCCACCAGGGCGAGCAGGTCGACATTCTCCCCATGACGTTCGAGCATGCCGTCGGTCAACATGAGCAGACGGTCGCCGGGGCGCAGATCAATGTCCTGAACGCGGTAGGGGTGGGGGGCGGGCAGGGACAGGCCGAAGGGATGGTCTACCTCGCAGGTGATCACCTCCGGAGCTCCCTCGCGCATGCGCAGCGGCCAGGGGTGGCCGGCGTTGACGAGTTGGGCCTGGCCGGTGTGGAGGTTGATGCGCAGTAGCTGCCCGGTGGCGTGGCCGTGGGCGTGGTCGGCCAGGGCCTGGTCGGCCCGGTGGGCTTGCTCGGCCAGGTCGGCTCCTGCGCGGCGGGCGCTGCGCAGGGCGCTCACCAAGACCGTGGCGGCCAGGGCGGCGTCGATGTTGTGGCCCATGGAGTCGGTCACCGACAGGTGCAGGGTGTCGCGGTCCAGGGCGTAGTCGAAGGTGTCGCCGCTGAGGTCTTCGGAGGGCTCCAGGCTCCCGCACAGTGTGAACTGTGCAGCCTCGCACGACAGTGACATGGGCAGCAGCTGGTACTGGATTTCTGCAGCCAAGGTGGAAGGCCTGGGGCGTTTGCCCCAGGCGTAGAGATCGGTGAACCGCCCGTTGGCGATCACGATGTAGGCCAGGATGTGGGCGGCTTCCCTGATCGCATTGAGGAAATCCTCGCCGGGGTCGGCGGGCAGGAGCAATTCCAGCAGCCCGATGGCATCCCCGCGGTTGGTGACCGGCGCGATCACCCGCTGTTCCTGACCGGTCGCCTTCTGATACAGCCGCTGGGTACGGATCACCTGCTCGTAGACGCTGCCGAGCAGGGGGAACCGCTCCGCTTCCCGCCCCAGGGTGCCGGCGACGGGCAGCCGCGCCACCGCCTTCCCCGTCAGGTCCACGATGAGGAAAGAGACCTTCGTAGCTTTGAAACGCCGCCGCAGGTCCTCCGCGACCACATCGACGGCCTCCACCGGCGCCGCCATCTCCGCAGCTGCCAGCAACCGGGCAAGTTCGCTGTGCTCAGCACCCACGACCACGCTCCCTACCAGCGCCCCTCATATCAGCTTGGGAACCGCCACGGGGAGCGTCAATCTGTGACCAGTCACAGTAAAGACCGCCCCGGCCTCGTCCAGGCGCGATCAACACCCCGAAGCGCAACAAGACGCCCCGAAAGCCGCAGGGTGCGAACAGATCTTCACCGGCAAGGCGTCCGGCAAGCTCGCCCGCCGGCCCGATCTCGACAAGGCCTTCCTCGTCGCGTGCGAGGGCGACCAACCCGAACTCGGCCTGCGGCAGCCCAGGCGGGGGTCTATCAGGAATCAGGTGTGGTTCGTCTGTTTGGCCTACAGGTTCTTCGGTGGGCTGATCGGCCTACGCTCGGATGGCGGTGAGGCGGCCGT